>JBDHGR010000188.1:0-14655 GCA_039589815.1 Gemmatimonadota bacterium
ACACCCATCTCCAAGACCCTCATCCTCCCGCCGGAGTTTTCGGCAAGGTGGTCAAACCATTCCATGGCCTGCTCATAGGTGGTCAGGTGATAGTCGGCCCCCACCGGATGCCCGAAAAAGGCTTCGGGTGTGGTGGGCGTTTGGGCCTCGGCCTGGGACACCCCCGCAAACTGGGACACCCCCACAAAAAGGAAGAGGGAGGTGGCTAGAAGGAGGGCCCTACGGCGGAGGAGGTTGGGCGAAGCCGGGCGGGTAGGCATGGTATCGGGGGACATGGGAATCCTCGGGGTTCTGTGCGAACGGCCAAAAGAATGCCAGGGGAATGGAGGGGGTCAGGGCCGCTTTTGGCAACCTCTCCCCACGGAAAGGTTGCGCTGGGTGGACTTGGGCGGGTGGGAGCGGGAGATAGCGGATCCCACTTCCGGCCCCCGGCTCAGAACGCGATTATCGCGATGATCGTATAGAGCACCGCCCCGATGCCCGCCGCAATCGTGGCGATGGGCATCTGTGTCGTCACGTGGTCCATGTGGTTGGACCCCGTGGCCAAACTCGACAGGATGGTCGTGTCGCTGATGGGCGAGCACTGGTCTCCGTACACTGCTCCCCCCAGGACCGCACCGAAACAGAGGGTGATGTAGAAGGGATCCGGATTCACAGCGTGGGCCAGGGGCATGGCTATGGGGAAGACCACGGCATAAGTCCCCCAGGAAGAGCCAACCGAAAAAGCGATCAACATGCAGATGAGCATGAAGATGGCCGGCAAGAGCGCCGGCTGGATGATCTCGCTGGTGGTCCGAACCAGGAAGCCAGCCGTTCCCAGGGAACCGGACACGGTCCCCAGTGTCACCGCGAGAGCAAGGATGATGGCCCCCAGCGACACCCCCTTCACCCCATCCACGAACCCCTCGATGACCTCGGGAAGCTTCATGCCCTTGATGAGAGCCAGGATCATGGCGGAAAGAACGGAAAGCACGAAGGCCTCGTTGATGGGAACGCTCACCGCACCGGTTGCCCGGTAGTTGATGATCAATCCACCGACGGCGATCCCGATGAGGGTAAGAATGGGTACCGAGAAATCCCAGTTGGAGGTGGTGTATCCCTCCGGAACCTTCAGCGTCTCCAGCTCCTTGCTGGACATGGTCTGGACCCCGGGAGCATCCAGCTCCCCCGTCTTCTTCACGCGCTCGATGGCCCTCTTCATCTTCCCGAAGACGAAGGGGTTCAGATCCAGCGCGAAGGTATAGGTGAAAACGACGGCCAAAATGCCGTAGAAGTTGAAGAAGATGGCTTTGTAGAAGAACGAGGTGGCGTCACCGAGGGTGGCAAAAAGAGGAATCGTCCCCACCACCAGACCGCCCACGTAGGCTGGCCAGACGTTGAAGGGGATCACGGTGGCGATGGGGGAAGCGGTGCTGTCGATGATGTAGGAGAGCTCCTCGTGGGAAACCCCGGCTTCATCGGCTACCGGCTTCACCGTGCTCCCTGCCAGGATGGTGCTGATGGTCCCACCCTGGTGGAAAACCGTGCCGATGAAGCACCCAAAGAGCCTGGCGCTCCTTCGCCCCGTAACCATGCGCTCGCCAGCCCAGTGCGCGAAATACCCTGCCCCTCCCGTCCTGGTCCATAATCCGATGAGCCCCCCCAGGCACCAGAGATAAACCAGGAGGATCTGGGCGTATGACTCGGTCCCCACGGCAGGGAGCAGGTAGGCGGAGATGACGTTGAAGTTCCCGCTGACAATCCCTCCGGCCGCGATTCCGATGAAGAGCGCCGAGATGACCTCTTTCGTCCAGAAGCAGAGGACCAGAGTGAGGGCCGCCGGAACGATGGACCAGAAACCGAAGTCGTCCTCGCCCGGTGCTTGGCTAATGATACCCGTGTTGTTCCGGAGGTAGAGAAGGAGGATCAGGGAGAGTCCGCCGACAACCCATGTGATGGTTCGCTTCATCGAATGCAGCCCGCTCGGGTCCGATATGAGCCAGGGTGCTCGCACTCGAATCGAGTTTCGGTGCGTCACCCTCGCGGCGATTTGTGGTACGAAGCGGCAATTCGAGCTTCGACTCGACGCCGAGGATAGTGGGCACCTCCGAGGGGGGTCAAGCCTCAGGTTTCTCGGTCCGGTACCCAAGCAGGGTTCTCGAGCCCCAAACCCTTGTCGGGATAACATGAAATGAGTACAGGTTTCCGAGGCGGACCCCTTCGACCGAAGCGTGTTACCCGATCGAAATGAGAATCCCCTTCCGGTCTTTGACTTTCTGGATCTTCGTCGGATTGTTCGGCGGAATGCTGGCAGGCCAGGTATTCGGAGAGGCCATCGTCCCCTACGCCCAGCCTCTTTCGGACATCTTCCTGCGGCTCCTTCGCATGGCCATCATGCCCCTCATCATCACCTCCCTGACTGCGGCAGTCATAAGCGTCGGGAGCCGGAAAGACCTGGGGCTTCTGGGAGCCAAAACCTTCGGCTACTACGTCACCTCCAGCCTCCTGGCCATTCTCACCGGCCAGGCTCTCGTGAACATTCTCAAGCCCGGCGTCGGGTCGGCCATCGAGTTCCAGGAGGAGGTGATTGAGATTCCGGCGGCGGCCGGGGGGCCCCTCGAGTTGATCCTGAACATCATTCCGGAGAATCCCTTCCAGGCGCTGGCCGAAGGAGCGGTCCTTCCCGTCATCTTCTTCTGCATCCTCTTCGGCTACTTCGTCACCCGCCTGGAGGAACCCCATAGGTCCAACCTCGGTGACTTCTTTCAGGGCTCGTTCAAGGCCATGATGAAGCTCACCTACGCCGTTATCTGGACGGCCCCGCTAGGGGTTTTCGGGATCAACGCCCGAATCGTCGCCACCACAGGATTCGAGGCGTTCCGATCCTTGGGATTCTACTTTGGCATCGTCCTCATCGGGCTCCTGATTCACGCTGCCGTGACCCTTCCTCTGCTGGTGTATCTCGTCACCAAAAAGAACCCCTACCGGCATTTCATCGGGATGCCCCCGGCCCTGATCACCGGCTTCTCAACCGGCTCCACCATTGTCACCCTCCCCCTCACCATGAAGGCTGTGACGGAGCACTCAGGAGTTTCGGACAAGATCTCCTCCTTCGTGCTGCCTATCGGAGCCACGGTGAATATGGACGGCACCGCCCTTTACGAGTGCGTCGCGGTCATCTTCATCGCACAGATCTACGGACTCGCCCTTGGTTTCGACCAACAGCTTCTCATCGTTCTCACGGCCCTGTTGGCATCCATCGGGGCCGCGTCGATCCCAATGTCCGGACTGGTCATGATGTCCATCATCCTCGGGGCCGTGGGATTGCCCCTGGAGGGGGTCGGCATCATTCTCGCCGTGGACCGGGTTCTGGACATGTTCCGGACCATGGTGAACGTCCTCAGCGACTCATGTGGTGCTGTCATCATTGCGACGTTAGATGGGGAGGACGTCCTGAACCCTCACCCCCGGGCCGGCGTCGAAGCGAAAGTGGCGTAACGTCGTACCGGAAAGAGAAGCCCCGGGATCCAGACCCCCGGGGCTTCTTCTCTGCGTGGCCGCCACCGTCGGTCAACCCGCGACCTCGTCTCCAGCGATTCCCGACCTACCAGGTGTCCTTGGCGGGGATGTTCAGCTCGCCCTCGGTCTTGGCCACCCACACGGCTGCGGCAGAGTCGCCCGTCACGTTCACGGCCGTTCGGGTCATATCAAGGATCCGCTCGACCCCCAGAACCAGAGCCAGGCCTTCCAGCGGAATCCCGAGGGCCTCGAGCACGATAGCCAGGGTGATGAACCCGATGCCAGGCACCCCTGCAGCTCCAATGGACGCGAGGGTGGCGGTGATCACCACGATGATCAACTGGGTCGGGCTCAGCGTAATCCCGTAGACCTGGGCGATGAAGATGGTACTGACACCGTGATAGATCCCGGTCCCGTTCATGTTCACCGTGGCGCCCAGGGGCAGAACGAATGAGGCCACGTCCCGAGATACCCCCAGGTCGTCTTCTGTGATCTTGAGGTTGATGGGAAGAGCCGCGTTGCTCGAAGAGGTGGAGAACGCGAACACCATCACCTCATAAAACCTCTTGAAGAAGAAGATCGGGTTCATACCTGAGAAAAACCGGAGAGTGATGGGATAGAAGGTAATGGTGAAGAGCACCATCGTTCCGACTCCCACAAGGACGTACTGTAAGAGCGACAGGATGACCCCGAACCCGAACCGTCCCGCCACGGCGGCGATGAGGATGAAGACCCCGTAGGGAGCGATCTTCATGATCATCTCGACGATGACCACCATCGCGTCATTCACCGACTCCAACACATCGATGAGCGGTTTTCGTTTCTCCTCGTTCAGGACCGTCAGCGCAATTCCGAGGAAGAGCGCGAAGAAGATGATCTGGAGCATTTCCATGTCGGCCATGGATTGGAACGGGTTCCGGGGGATGATGTTCTCCAGAATATCCTTGGCGATGTCCCCGAGCCCGGGGGGCTCCACCATTTCTTCGAGGCGTGCCTGGTTGGTGCCGGAATAGTCCTCCATCAACTGGGCTGTGACCTCCTCATCCAACCCGGCGCCTGGCTTCAGGGTACCGGCCACCACCAGCCCCAAGGCAACGGCCAACGCCGTGGCAACCAGGTAATAGCCGATGGTCTTGATCCCGATTCGACCCAGCTTCTTCAAATCCCCCAGGCTCGCCGTCCCGATGATGAGGGAAGCCATGACCAGGGGAATCACAATCATGATGAGCAACCGGATGAAAGCCTGTCCCAAGGGCTCCAGCGCCACGAACCAATGCCCTACCCCCGCCACCTCCGCTATGGCGCCTGCGATCGCCCCCAGAATGAGGCCAATAAGGATCTTGGTATGAAGTTGCACTTTGGGCTCCTGTTCAGGTCGCCTGAGATGCCAGGGCCCGTCGGACCGGTGGCAGACAATCGCACCAACTTGTCGGGGGGACCCCGGGAGGGCAACCGGAGGAAAAACCGGAGAGGGGTCCGGGACCTCAGAAGGTGATGACCTTCCAGTCTCCCTTCGACATGTCGGTAAGGGGTCGGCCCATGTACTTGACCTCGATCCTGTTGGGAGCCGGGGCGCCCGGGGCCAGCCATGGCCTCCGAGAATACCGGCCGGCCTGGCCTGAGGCGAGGGGGGGTCAGAACCCCGGACCCAGGTACTCCCTCCGAAACTGCTCGTGGGCTTGGGCTTCGGCCGGGGAGCCGAGTCCATGCGTCGTCCCGGCCACCATCCAGACGATCTTGTCCGCCAGGGCCATGACCGGGCGTACGTCGTGGCCTGTGAGGACCACGGCGCACCCCTCAGCGGCCATAGTCCGGATGACGCCGGCTACCACTTCCTGGTCCTTGGGGGCGATGCCTGCCAACGGTTCATCGGCAAGCAGACAGGCCGGCTTCCGGGCCCACGCAAGAGCCAGTTCCGCCCTTCGCTCCTCCCCGCCGGACATCTTCCACACCGTCTTCCGGAGAAGGCTTTTTACCTCCAGGCCGGGAGGGAAATCACTCAGGACCTCATCGGGAAAACGCCGGCGCAGTACGGCCAAGTGCCAGGCCAACGACCGACGCCGGGAAAGGAGGCCAAGGTCCGGAAGATAGAAAAGGCCCGACTTCGAGAGCTCATGAAGGGTGGGTGACAAGTAGGTTTTGGACCTGAACCGGACCGTCCCGAAATCTCTCCGGACCAGCCCCAGAGCCGCTCGGAACAGGGTGGTCTTGCCGGACCCGTTCCTGCCGAATAGAGCGTTGACCTCCCCAGGGCTCGTCCAAACGCTGGCGGACTTCAACACCTGTTTGCCGTAGAACGATACGCCCATGGACTCGGCGACGAAGAGGCGGTCCATTTCTTCCTCGCCTCTCAGCCTATGGCCCCGAGGGCGATGGCAGCGGCGAGCTCCAGAGCGCACGCCACGGACAGGGAGATCCCGGCGATGGCCCGTCGGCCCACGCCCAGGTTCGCAAGGAACAGGCGCTCCCGGGCTACGGAGCTGTCCACGAGAGCCACTGCGCACACACCAAAGACGAGGAAGATGGACGCCGGGAGGAGAATGGTGGGCGACCCGCTGGCGCCCGCGAGGATTCCGCGCAACAGGATCCAGGTGGGTACGCTGATTCGTATTGTCGACCAGATCACCGGTCTCGGGGCAGGGCTGATCATCCACAGTACGTAAAGGCGTGGAGGGGAAGTTACAAGTCAGAATTGTGTAAAGTGGGGCGGCGCTGGGAACGTTACCGTTTCCCCATCCCCTCTCCTTCCCTACATTTAGAAAAGTTATCGGTAGGAGGGTTTCTCGGATTATGGACGCAGACAGCCTCCCGGTAATCATCCAGGGAGGGATGGGAATCGGGGTTTCGAGCTGGCCCTTGGCCCGGGCCGTGGCCCAACAAGGCCAATTGGGCGTGGTCTCGGGGACCGCCTTGGACAACCTCCTCATACGTCGCCTTCAGGACGGCGACCTCGGCGGCCACATCCGTCGAGCCATGGAGGCTTTTCCGTCTCCCTCTGTCGCATCCGAAACCATCCTCCGGTTTTTCAAGTCCGAGGGCCGAGAAGAGGGCGAACCCTATGCCCTGGTCCCCATGTACCGGCAAGCAGTTGATTCGGCCCGGAATCAGCTGACCATCCTGGCCAACTTCGTGGAAGTCTGGTTGGCCAAGGAGGGCCACGACGGGAAGGTTGGGATCAACTTCCTCTCGAAGGTTCAGATGCCCACCCTTCCCTCCCTCTATGGTGCCATGCTGGCAGGAGTGGACTACGTCCTGATGGGTGCCGGCATCCCCAGGGAGATCCCAGGGGCCCTGGATTCCCTGGCAGAACATGCGCCATCCTCCATCCGGTTCGACGTACAAGGCACCGAGGAAAAAGAAGAACGCCTCACCTTCGATCCCAGGGAGTTTTTTGAAGGCCTTCTTCCGCGGCTGAAACGCCCGAAGTTTCTGCCCATCATCTCATCCAACTCCCACGGCGGGAGGCCATAACGCTCCTCCCAGAGGCGAGAAGCGCTTGAACGAGCGAGGGGAACCTGTCTACGGAGAAAGAGATTCCGTGGACCTCAGGAAGCTGGCCAAGTTGGGGTTGCCGTTCTGGGTAGCGGGTGGCACGGGGCATCCAGGAACCATCGAAGAAACCCGGGAGGACGGCGGGGTTGGAATCCAGGTCGGAACCCTCTTCGCCTACTGTCGTGAGTCCGGCCTTGTGGAAGGTCTGAAGCGCTCGGTTTTGGAGATGTGCAGTCGGGGGGAAGTCGACGTTAAAACCGAGGATCGCGCCTCACCCACCGGGTTCCCGTTCAAGACCGTGGAGGTCCAAACCAGCCTGACCTGCACCGAGACGTACGAAAGCCGGAAGAGGGTATGCGATCTCGGGTATCTCAGAGTTCCCTTCAGGAAGGATGACGGAGCCCTGGGGTACCGGTGCCCCGCAGAACCCGTGCGGACCTTCCTGGCAAAGGGAGGAGCAAAGGAGGAAACGGAGGGCCGGAAATGCCTCTGTAACGCTCTTCTCGCCAACGTCGGTCATGCCCAATCGAGGGGGGATGGCGTGGAGGAAGCTCCCCTCCTCACGAGTGGTGACGATCTGAAGACCTTGCGGGACTTCCTCCGGGGCCGGGACTCATACTCCGCCCGGGACGTGATCGACTACCTTCTGTCCTGACCCACCACCACCGCGACCTCTCCCTTCCCTATTCAGGCATTCCCCTGGTGTCGTCCGAGGCCTGTTCTCCCTCCCTCACAGTCAGAAACGGAGAGGGACGACGGTGCACAATCAGCTCGAAGATATCCGGTCGGCCATAGTGCCCTGCCACGTCCAACTGCCAACGGGGCCCGACCAACTCCTCGGGCTTCACCTCGGCATAGAGGATAGTCTCTTCTTCTTCCGCAGGCCCTGCAACGATCTTCCCGTCTGGATTCACGATGACCGAATGTCCAGGATTCAACCAACCTTCAAAGTCATCGAGGTATGCGGTTTTAAAAGAGAATCGGTCGGGAATGTGGTCCCTATGGAAGGCCTGACACGCACCTAACACGAACGTGCGGCTCTCTTTTGCGGCATGCCGCATTGTTGAAAGCCAGGGCTCACCTCGATCCCAGGTTGGGGCTACGTGAATCTGTTCGCCCCATGCTGAAAGGGCATATCGGGCAAGCGGCATGTAGTTCTCCCAGCAGATCAGGCCCCCGACTTTCCCAAAAGGCAGAGCGTAAACCTCCAGATCGCTGCCGTCTCCCTGGGCGTACACCATCCTCTCCCCGGCGGTGGGGATCATCTTCCGGTGCCGCCCAAGCACCGACCCGTCGGGCCCGAGAAAGAGGATCGAGTTGTAAAGGGAGGAATCGCTGGCTTCGCTGTTTCTCTCGTTCACCCCCATGGCAACGGTCACGCCATACTCTGCTGCCACCTTCCCCAGCCGGGCAGTCTCATCACCTGGAATCGAGATCGAGTTGGCGTGGAGCTCGGAGTATGCCTCCCGGAGAGGGTGGGTGTGGCCGGGAGGGATAAACCAGACCCAAACCGGATAACCCGGCAGAAAGGCTTCCGGGAAGACGGCCAACTTGGCTCCTTTTTCCCCGACCTCACGGATAAGGGCACAGGCCTTTTCGACCGTGGCGTCCAAGTCCAGATACTCGGGGCGCGCCTGGATCACTGCGATGGTGAAGGGCTCGGCTTTCGCCATGGGGTGGTTCCTTTCCAGTGAGTTCACCGGGGTCCCGAAGAAATGCCTTGTTGTTGGAATCAGGCTGCGTAGAGCAGCACCGCAAAGAAATGGAAGGTCGTGCCCATCAGGACAAACAGGTGCCAGATGAAATGGGCATACCGAAGCTTGGGGGCCAGATAGAACGCCACGCCCCCGGTGTATGCCAGGCCACCCAAGACAAGAAGAACGATGCCCCACCCGGGCAGAGATAACCAGAGGGGCCGGATGGCGACCAGGACCATCCACCCCATGGCCACGTACATGGCCAAGGACAGTTTCGGGTACCGGGGGCCAGCGATCAACTTCATCGCAATCCCGATCAGGGCGATCCCCCATACCACCCCAAAAAGCGACCACCCCCATGCCCCTCCCAGAACGCCAAGGGTAAAGGGAGTGTATGTACCGGCAATGAGGAGGAAGATCGCTGAGTGATCCAACCTCCGAAGAAGTTGTTTGGCCCGCCCCGGGGGTACGGCGTGGTAGAGAGTGGATGTGAGATAAAGGAGAGCCATGGCCAACCCAAATATTGCTCCCCCCACAACCGTGCCTGCGTCACCTCGGTTCACAGCGCTCACGATGAGCACGGGAATGGCTGCCAACGCACCCGCGAACCCAACGCCATGGCTCAGGCTGTTTGCTACCTCTTCACGTCGGCTCTGAGCGACGGTGGCCATGCAGATTTCTCCTCAAACGGGGGACGACGAAGGCAAATCTGGGAATAGCAAGCGGGCCACACCGGTCAATCGGCGTGGCCCGCTGCCACTACATGCGACCCAAGCGGCTACGAAACCTGTGTCACGTTCTCCGCTGCGGGGCCCTTGGCGCCTTCGACGATGTCGAACTCAACCTCGGCGCCCTCTTGCAGGGTCCGGAAACCATCCGATTGAATGGCGGAATGGTGAACGAAACAGTCCCGGCTTCCGTCCTCAGGGGTCAGAAAGCCGAAGCCCTTTTGGTCATTGAACCACTTGACAGTTCCCTTGGTACGCATCAACGCGCTCCTGTGTTTTTCGATGGTCGGTGTGCGGATGATCCGTACCGTACCGACTACCTTTTTCATGCGCGGAAAACCCCGCGCGGGATCCGTGGCTACCTAGCCACCAGAAAAAAAGCGAGGGTCTCCTTTGGAAGACCTCCGCATTCAACTTCGAGAAACCTGACTCGAGACTAGCTTCAGTCCTAATCAAGGCTCGCAAAGCCCTCGTTCAATGTCAAGTCCGATCTCTAGCGAGTTTTTTCGAAAGGCCGGCCCCGGCCCCCAGGCCAGGTTGCCTGGGGGCCTTCAGCCGTACCCAACTGTCTCGCTTATTGCGCTACGCGATCCTTGAGGCCCTTACCGGCCTTGAAGACCGGATAGGTCTTCGGCGCCAGGGTGATCTCCTGGCCTGTAGCCGGGTTCCGGCCCGTCCGGGCGCCCCGGTGCTTCGTGGAGAAAGTGCCGAAGCCCGTGATGCCGACCTTGCGTCCGCCGTCGAGCTCTACAGCGATGATTCCGCCACCCGGAGCCGTGTCGAAGAGTGTATTCACAACTTCGAGGGCCTTGGCCTTGGACAGGTCACACTTCTTCGCCAACTTCTCCGCCATTTCCGTCTTGTTCATCTGGCTCTCCTGAAAGGTGTGGGGCTGAACAAATAACTTCACCCGATTTGGCGGCAGCCTTTCGATGGGAACGAAGGGGCCCGCCGATGGCTCGCCATGTGAATCTGAATTGTTTGCCTAAGACATATCGGTAGCGAGTTTCGTTACGCCACACAAGGCTTTTGGTTCCACAACGGATTGCGATTCCGCTTCGTTTTCGCAAGAGGGCCGTGGCGCCGAAACCACCCCTACTAGCTAATCCCCTCGGGTTCAACCCACAAGGGGATTCCTCACCAGAAGGTGTTTTTTTTCTCTCTGAAACACCCTCGCGGCTCTTTCACTGGGTTCATCCCAACCGGAGCCAACTGTCCCGCCTCGGGCGAATATTGGATATTCGAGGTTGCTTCCCCACAATATCCCCGGAAAATCAGGTAGAAACGCGGTATTCACGGAAGACAAGAATATGGATTATTGCTGTCGTTCAGCCTTCCGTGGTAGTCCAGAACCATTCATGAGGTCTTTGGGTTGGTATTCCCGGATATTCCAAAAAAGTCAAGCCCGAAAGGTGCTTTCCCGGCCATGGGCAATCCCGGGATCCCCTCGGGAATAGGAGAATATTCAAGTCTTTCCCCTGTTTTTTCCATCCGAGGTCATTATTGCTGATCCATCGATTTGGGAAGGGCACCCGAGCCCCTTCTCACCCTGCCAAACCATCGTCCTCCACGGTAGGTGGGACCCCGAAATCACGGTCTTCGGTGGCGGCGATCTGATCCGGCCGAAGCCCTGATCCTCCGCCAGTGACGGGGTTTCTACCGCCAGTGACAGGGTTTTCACCGCCAGTGACAGGGAAGTTCACCACCACGGTCAGGTTGGGCAGAGAGAAGAAAAGGGCTTGGTTTTGGACTATCGTCGCCGGCGCCGGATCGCCCGGCGCAGCCATCAGAACGGCAGGCAGGTTCGAAAGAGGACCCCCATGCTTCGATACCGAACACCCGTCGACGTCGAGGAATAGGCCTCTGTCAGACCTTCGGTCAGCCAAACCTCGAGGTCGACGCGGAACCGATCCCGGAAGTCGAAGGAGACTCCCGTGCCGACGGTCATGCTGAGAACGGAGGGGCGCTCCTCATCCAACAACCGACAGAGATCCTGAGGACACTGGGTTTCCAGGAGTAGGTCCACGGTGGGTCCTGCCAGGAGGTAGATCCCACCGGGCCCGAACCGGAATCCCAGCTTCCCCTGAACCGGTATGCTCAGGTAGTGGCTCCTGACGTTCGCCGGGAACTGGCGCTCGGGATCCAGCACCTCATCCCATACAACGCTCCCCCGCTGCACATAACTCGCTCCGGCCCGAACCGAAAGGAGCCGAGCCGGAGCCGGGACGTCCACATTGACGCCAACCATCACGCCATCGGCGGAGCCACCCGAAATCGGGTCGTCCCAGAGCTGTTTTGCCCTGATCTGGCCAAGGTGGATGCCCACGGTCCTCTGGATCTGCCCATCCAGCGGTGATGCCTGCACGAAGGTCAGACAAAAGACCAGGCCCAACGTCAAGCCGATGCCTCGAAGGACCTCTTTCGTGTCTGAGCACCGGCGGTACTTGCACATTCCTCAGGCCCGTGGGTCCAGGGGAATGAAGGGAACACATACCGGCAGGTGGGCCATGATCCGGTCCTTCAGTTCTGATACCTCCTGGGGTGATCCCAAGACCCGTTTGGGGAGGTAGTAGGCCCGCCGTTTGTTGTAGTAGAAGAGGAACATCGATGGCGTCTCCCTGACGGAGTGCATCCCGTCCCACTTGAGCTCTGCGCTGATGGTCTTCATGCCGATCTGAAGCCCCGAGGCGGTGAGGGTATGGATGATCGGGGAGCTGACATTCGGGTCGGTGCGGGCCACCCTCCAGGCCTGAAGACGCCCGGTAATGGTCGGAAAGCCGTAGACGATCCCACCGACCAGGGCCGTGAGGGGCCCGAGTTGCAGCACCGAAGCCAAGTCCCCCAGGAGAGCCGATGCAAGGACCACTGCCGTGGCCAGGGCCAGGAAGATGACGATCCCCCATCTCAGGGCCCGCCAGATCCCATCCTTGGACTGCTGCCGAACGAGGAAGGCGGTGACGGAAGCATGCTCTCTGCTTCTCCAGTCGAAGGAGTAGGATGGCGGGGAATCCATGATTGTTGCCGTCACTCCTCGTTCCGGGGTTTTTCGAGCAAGTCGGGGGGGTCCCCGGCTAGGTCGAGGGTAACCGTTTTATGCGTTTCTCCAGCGATCCGGGGGGGGTCCCCGGCTTCGTCAAGGGGAAGCGGCTCGCCGGAGCCCTCACCCAACAAACGCTCGGCCACGACCAGGGCGAGCTCCGCCGCAAACTCCTCGGCCGCCAGGCGGTCTCTTCGGTTCACCTTCAGGATTAATTGGGCCGGGTGAGCCATCTTCAGGCCCGCTTGACCTGCAGCCTCTTCAAAAGCCTGCAGATCGTAGGCTGTGAGCTCGAGACGGAAGCCTCCCGGCCACTCCCACCAGCGCCGCCGGACTGATGCTCCGGAAATCCCGCTCAAGGGGATCGTGACCTGCCTCACGGCTTCCAGTTCCTCATCGGTCCGGATCTCGCCACCCAAGTGGTCGGTTTTCCGGGCAAGACGCCACTGGATCGAGAGGTTCTCCGCCGTCAGGCGCAGCAGGCCGTGGACCGTTTCGGTGGTCGTAGTCATCCCGGCCCCCGAAAACACTTCATTGCTCCGCTTGAGCGTGAAAGGGAGAGCCGTTGGCTGGCGCATGGGCTGGTCCCTAACCCTCGCCCGTACCGGAGGGCTCTCGAGTCAACCTGAAAAGTTCGACTTCGGCCGCGATCCTGCCGAACCCAGGCCACCAGGGGTCTTCAACCAGCTCTTCGAGCAACCGGACGGCTTGGGCCGTGTCTCCCTCCACGATGAGCCAGTTGGCCACTCCGTACCCCACCGTCTCCCTCCGGTAGGACACGTCGGGCCCCGGGTTCAGCAACTCGTCTGATGTTTTCTCACCTTTGTAGAAGAGGAGGTCGTGGTAGTAGGCCAGGTTCTCACCGATCTCCAGATCTGCCGGGACCCCGGCCAGCAACTCAGACGCCACCTCGGCTTGACCGGCTCTGGATGCGGCCCGGACGGCCCATTCGGTCATGGCGACGTAGGACTCAGGATCGGATCCATTACGCGAACAGCTACGAAAGTCCTCCCCTTGAGCCCCCGCCGCCTCGGGATCCTCGGCAAGACCCAGGCAGCGAAGGTACTCCCCTGATGCGTCGGCAAACCGGCCGTCCAGGTAGTAGGCCAAGCCGAGATGGTAGGACACATCCCAGTTGAGGGGAGCAAGGTCCCGGGCCCCTTCCAGGTCGATGATGGCCTCATCGAACTGCCTGATTGAGATGTGCCGGTGCCCTCGGTATCGGTAGGGCCGCCAATCACCGGGAGCCAACGCCATGGCCCGTGTGTAGAGCTCCATGGCCTGGCGATACTGCCAGAAGTTCCGTCTCACTCTTCCCGCGGCGATGATCAGCTCAACGTTCTCCGGGTCTCCGGCCAGGGCCAGGTCAGCCCCCTCGATGGCCCCCGTCGTGTCATCCATGGCGAACAGCGGCTCACCAAAGAGAGAGATGGCCTGGGGCTCAGGCGCCGCTTCGGTACTGTCCGCACACCCTGAAAGGAGCAGGGCAGAGGCGATGGAAAGGACCCAGGCCGTACCACGCAGGCGGACTCTCGACATGACAGCTCTCCGGAAAATGTGATCCTGCTAGTTAGTGAGAGAGTGATCAACGCACAAGCCGTTCCCCCAACACAATCCTCCGATGGCTACCCTAAGCCCACCTCCACGGTTCTCCCTTCTCGTTACGAACCTTTTTCCCAGAGAATCTCGTCCGTAATCCAGCAGGCCAATCCAACTACCCGAGGCTCCAGAGCGTCGTAGAGGTCAGATCGACGGTGTGAAGCTTTTGATCTGACCATTCAACGGGGGATCCCATGCTGGGTCTGAAGACGGCACTTCGTATGCTCCGAAAAACCCCATTCGTGTCGGCGGTGGCGGTTCTTTCCCTCGCCCTCGGCATCGGGGCCAACGCAGCCATCTTCTCGCTTTTCGACGAGGTCTTACTCCGGCCTCTCCCTGTTCCCGAGCCGGACCGCCTGGTGAACATGGCAGCCCCGGGGCCCAAACACGGATCCCAGTCCTGCGGTCAGGCCGGGGACTGCGAAGCCGTCTTCAGCTATCCGATGTTCCGGGATCTCGAGGAGAGTCAAAACAGCTTCACAGGCATCGCCGCCCACGTTCACTTCGGCGCGAACCTCGCCTACGCCGGCCAAACGGAAAACGGACAAGGCATGTTGGTGTCCGGCTCCTACTTCCCGGTGCTGGGCATCCAGCCGGTCGCCGG
>JBDHGR010000189.1:0-7747 GCA_039589815.1 Gemmatimonadota bacterium
CGGCGACCCCCGCCAGAAGCCCCGGTACGCCGGCCCGCCCCACGCGGAGTAGCTCGAGTCGGCGCACGTGGCCCTCGAGCCAGAGCCCGCTTTCGGTGGGCGGCACCGAGTGGAACTCCCCCGCACCGTCACCGCGAAGAAAGAGGCCGACGCCGCCATCCAGCCTGGGAACGCTGGGGTCGAAGGCGTGGAGGTTGCCGGCCAGCACCAGATCGAGGGTGCCGTCCCCGTCGAAATCGGCAGGCACGATGCCGGCCGCCGCCGAGAGTTGGGCGGCCCGTGGCAGAGCGCGGGGTCGTAAGCGCCCATCGCCGAGGTTTTCCAGGTACGACGTGGCCAGGCTGCGGACCTCGAACCGCTCCGCCCCCCTCATCGCCTCCGGTCCGAGGATCTCGGGCAGAGTCGCACGGGCGAACGCGTCCAACGTCGGGTAGAGCTCCGTGATCCAGGGAAGCATACCCGACAGCCGCGCGCGGCCGAACCAGGGGTACAGCTCACCGGATTCCCGGTACGCCGGAATGGCCTCATCTTCACCATCGCCATCGAAGTCCCCGACGTAGAGGTCGAACGGATCATCGGACGAGGGTCGGTACGGGTGGTTGAGTCCCACGTTGCCTGCGACCACATCAAGGTCACCGTCGCCGTCGAAGTCCGCTACGGCCAGGCTCTGCCACCAGCCGATGAGGCTGGCCAGCCCAGCCTGCGTCGTTGCTTCCCTCAGTCGGCGGCCATCGTTCAGGAACACGGCGACGGGCATCCACTCGCCGGCAACCAGCAGATCCGCAGTTCCATTTCCATCCAGATCCGCCCACGCGGCGTCCGTGACGGTCCCGATCCCGGCGAGGGCGGGCGCAACGTCCGCGGTCACGTCGCGGAACACTCCATTGTCACCCCTGAGGAGCAGGCTACCCGAGGCCGGCCCAGCACCCGGCACGGTATGATTACCGACGAACAGGTCGAACTGGCCGTCGCCGTCGTAGTCCCCGGGGGCCAGCGTCGTACCCGGGCCCGCCTGCTCCGTGAGGGCCTCTCTCGACTCTTGAAAGCCTCCTTCCCCGGCGTTGAGAAAGAGCCGATGCCGGTGGACGGAGCGGTCCGGCCCGGCGGCGTATTCCACCACAAGCCAGATGTCGTTGCGGCCGTCACCGTCAGCGTCGAAGATCGCGGCGGCCGCGGTCTGGTGCTCCGAGCCGGTCTGGGGAAGCTCGGACGTCGATCGAAATGAGGCATTCTCCCCCTGGAGATAGATCCTGCTAGGCTCGCCGCCACTCCCTCCGAATACGAAATCGTCCAGCCCATCGCCATCGAGATCCCCAACGGCGAACACTGTCTCGTCTCGCTTCGAGGGATACGGCTCGAGAGACGGGTCCACCATGGACACCGAGGAATGGTGCCGGGGGACCGGCCGAACCGCATCCTCCGCATTCCGAAAGAGGAGGATCGGTGGCCCGGCATCCCTTTCCTCGACGGGGCTACTGTCGGCGTGATCCAGCGTGAGGGTCCGGTCTGCAGGGACGCCAGTGTGGGTCTCCTGAGATCCGTCGGGCCAGCGTACCTCCACGGTGTCCACCGTCGTGCTCTCCCCGAGACCGAAGTGCAACAGCGGCTCCACCGACGACTGGTACCCCCTCGTCAACTGCATCTCCTGCATCTGCCGCGCGCCTCCGGCCACCAGGCGCACCCGGGCGCCGATTCCGAACGGATTCCTCGACGGGCCCTGGAGCTGGATGGCGAGGTAGTGCGCTCCACCCGTCTCGCGGCCGTTGTTCCGGTAGACGAATGCCTCCCCCATCACGTTGTTCACCACCAGGTCGAGATCACCGTCCCGGTCGAGGTCGGCGTACACCACTCCGTTGGAGTACGCCGACTGATCCAGTCCCCACTCGGCTGCGAGTTCCGTAAAGGTCAGATCTCCCTCGTTTCGGTAGACGTGGTTGGGCACCCTGCGGCGGGGCATCTTCTCGATGAGCTCGACGAGAAGGGCCTCCGTGATGCGCCCTTCCGCCGCCCGGACCTCGGACTCCCGGCGGCTTAGGTACTCGTCGAATTCGGGGCTGATGGACCGGCCCGCCATTCCGTTGCTCACGAACAGGTCCGTTCGGCCGTCGTTGTCCAGGTCCGCGAAGAGCGGCGCCCAACTCCAGTCGGTTCGAGTCACCCCCGCCAAGTGCGCGACATCGGAGAAAACGGGCACGCTTCCCTCAGGCGTTCCACGGTTCCACTGGAGGGCGTTGTCCATGTACTGGAAGTGAAGGCCTTCCCGGACCAAGACGTTGAAGCGCTCCCGTTCCATACCATACGCGCTGGTCATGCGATCGTAGTGAGTCGGGAGGGCCATCTCGAGAACGGCGAGGTCCAACCAACCATCCCCGTCCATATCGGCCAGGTCCGATCCCATCGAAGAGAGGGGGGTGTGAGCCATGGACCGTTCGAGCACATCGAGGAAGCGGCCACCCTCCTGGCCGAGGTACAGATAGTCGCGGCCGGAGTAGTCGTTGGCAACGTATATGTCGGGCAGGCCATCGTTGTTCATGTCGCCCACGCTCAAACCGAGACCGAAGCCCAGGTTCGTATCGATGAGGCCCGCCTCGGAAGACACGTCGATGAATCGCCCCTCGTCGTTCCGGTACAGCTTGTCGGTCTCATGGGGGGACCGCCCCTCCTGGAGCCGCATGATCGAACGGTAACCGGGGATCCCGACGTTCATGAGATACATGTCCAGGTCGCCGTCGCCGTCGCTGTCGAAGAACGCCGCCTGGGTCGAGTACGCCGGATCGTCGAGACCATAGGTGGAGGCCTCCTCCGTGAAGACCGGTATCCCGTCCCCCTCGTTCTGGTTGATGTACAGCACGTTGCGGCGCAGGTCCTCGTCCCCGAAGGGGCCCGACTGGCTTACGTAGATGTCGAGCCGTCCGTCAGCATTGATGTCGACGAAGGTGACGCCGGTGGACCACCCACCCCGCCGGCCTGCTACGCCGGCACGGGCCGTCACATCCTGGAACGAGAGGCCGCCGCGGTTCAGGTAAAGGCGATTGGACTCCATGTTGTCGGTGAGATAGAGGTCCGGAAGGCCGTCGCCGTTCACGTCTCCCACAGCGACGCCGCCGCCGTTGTAGTAGTACTGGTAGGTCAGCCCGTTCCTGGCCGGGGTTTCCGGCAGCTGGTTCGCGAACCCGACTCCGGTGCGGGACGCCGGCAACAGAGTGAAGAGCGGCTGGTCAGAGCTGGGCTCACGGGAGCCACTCGCCTCGTCCGAATCCCGTGACCGGCAACCGGTGGCCACAAGGGTGAGCAGAAAAAAGAGTGGGAGCAGATGACGGGACCGAGGCATGATGAAGGGGCCTTCCACAAGTGGCTGCCGGAGCGGCTCGATCCCCATATACTATTTACCGGTGGGCCTCCTCGAAAGGGCGCCGAAAGGGCGCCACTCCAGCCCCAGCCGACCTCTGGCGTGGATTCCCATCTCAGGGCCCCTGAGGAGAACCTCTACATCCGGGACAAGGATCTGGTCGTGGCAACGGAGAAGGGCGGGGAGAACCTCCAGGCCTCAGCCGCCTCCGGTTTCGGTTACTCCAGCTTCCCTGAGTTTTTCGTTCAGTTCGGCCAGGCTGGCCGCCAGGATCTCCTCAAACCCGGCCCGGTAATCCCGGATCGTTCGGCCGTATCGGTCGATCCAATCCATCTGTGCCTGGGTGGGCCGTCCAGGGTCGTTCCCTACCTGGATCGTGAGCCAGTTGATCCGGACTGTGAACTCCCCGGAGGTGGCCCGAATCCAGGTACCCCGACCCCCACCTCCGTGCCCCGTACACCCTGCCTACGTTACCCCCGGGGCACCACCACCGAGGGTTTTACCACGACCGTCCGGGACTGAGTGATTCCTCCGGCCTCCAGGGTGACCGAGTACTCTCCAGGCTCCACCAGGTCACCCCCCCGTGCCCGGAGATTCCAGACCACCCGGTGGAGACCCGGAGAGCCGGGCTCCTCCAGGGTTTGGATTTCCGCCCCAAGGTTGTCCGTGATCCGGAGGGTCAGAGGAGTAACTCCGCCTCCCCGCTGGTACACGTCGATGAACACTCCATTGGGCTCGTTCGGGGTGGTGATATGCCGCCAGCCAAACAGCCGAAAGTTGCCGAATCCGCTCTCAACGCGTAGACCCTTCGGCTCCGGGGTGAATAGATGAACATTCTTGGACAGGACCTCTGGAGTCAGCTCCTGGAGAGGGGTGATATCGGTAACGAAGGCCCCCCTGCCGTGGGTCCCCACCACCAGGTCGTTTTCCCTGGGGTGAATCACCAGGTCTCGAACTGGAAGCACCGGCATGTTGCTCTGGAAGGGTACCCACCGGGCTCCCCGGTCCATTGTGACAAAGAGGCCATGGTCGGTACCGAGGAAGAGGAGAGACGGATTCACCCGATCCTCCGCCAGGACATTCGCGGACGCCTTTGTGAGGTTCGAAGCAATCGAGTGCCAACGGGCGCCGAAGTCGTCTGTCCGGTATACGAAAGGTCTGAAGTCGTCCCTGTGGAAGCCCGTGATCGTGACGAAAGCCGTCGCCGGGTCGTGGAACGAGGGAACGACCCTCGTTACCCAGTACTCATGGGGTGCTCCGGCTTCCCCCAGCGCGTCGGTCAGATCGGTCCAGGTGGCGCCGTCGTCCCTTGTCACCTGCACCCTTCCATCGTCGGTTCCCGCCCAGATGATTCCCCTCTCCAGGGGGGATTCTGCCAGGGTGGTGATGGTGCAGTACTGGATGTTTCCGGCGCCATCGATCTTGTCGGGGTTGTCCGTGGTCAGGTCCGGGCTGATCTCCTCCCAGCTGTCTCCTCGGTCCAGGGAGCGCATGACCACCTGGGCGCCGGTGTAGACCACTGCCGGATCGTGGGGAGACAGCACGATGGGGGTGGTCCAGGTATAACGGTGACGGGGCTCTCCCTCGGGCCGCCGAGGGGGCTGGATGCGGGTCATGGTGGCCAGCTCCTGGTCGGTCCGGACATGGCCACCGAATTGCAGGGTGTTGTAGACCCATCGGCTGTCCTGGTAGTCCACCGCCTGGTACATGCCGTCCCCTGTGCCCACGGTGACCCAGTCCTCGATGCCGCTCACAAGGCCTGAGAAGCCATTGACGGGGCCGCGCCAGGACTCGTGGTCCTGGAGGCCCAGATAGAGGTTGTAGGGATCCTCCATGTCCACAGTAAGGGCGTAGATCTCACCGATGGGGAGGTTGGGGAGGAAATCCACGGTCCGGCCCCCGTCATAGGTGATGTTCACGCCTCCGTCGGATCCCACGAAGATGCGCTGGGGGTCCTGGGGATCGATCCATAGCGCCCGAAGGTCGCCGAACATTCGTCTGAAGAGAGTGGATCGTGCCTCTCCCCAACCCCCACTCCAGCTGCGGCCACCGTCGGAGCTGATGAGGATGGCGTCGCTGGTTACGTAGAGTCGCTGGTCGTTCTCCGGATCGATGCGGAGGATGTTGAAGGAGTAGGGAGCCTTTCCGCCGACGTTAACCTCCATGTCGTGGGTCATCCGCCAGGTGACCCCCGCATCGTCCGAACGGTACACCTCCCCCCAGCCGCCCCTCACCCGCATGGAGCCCGGGGCGTCGCCCGGACGTGGGTTGGCATTCTCCACGACGGCATAGAGGATGTCCGGGTCGCCTCGGTATACGTCCAGGCCGATTCTACCGATGTATCCCTGGGGAAGCCCTCCTTCCAGCCGGGTCCACGTGTCGCCCCCGTCGGTGGTCTTGTGGATGCCGCTTCCGGGCCCGCCCACCTCGTAGTGCCAGGCGTATCGTTCCTTCTCGTAGCTGGCGGCATAGAGGACTTCAGGCTGGTCCGGCACCATGGCCAGGTCGATCACGCCTACCCGGTCGTCGACGTAGAGGACTTTTTCCCAGCTTTCGCCCCCATCCCTCGTTCGGAAAACGCCCCTCTCCGGATTGGGTCCATGCAGATGACCCATGGCCGCAACGTAGACCGTATTGGGGTCCCTGGGATGGACCAGGATCCGGATGATGTGGTGGGTTTCCTCGAGACCCATGTGCTCCCAGGTCCCTCCGCCGTCCTCGGACCTGTAAACACCATCCCCGGCATAGGCGTACCGGGCCAGATCCGGATCGCCGGTTCCGACCCAGACGATGTCGGCATTGTGAGGAGCTACCGCCACCGCCCCGATGGCCAGGGGACCCACGTTGTCGAAGATGGGCTCGAAGGTGGTTCCGCTGTTTACGGTCTTCCATACCCCCCCGTTTCGCGTGGCCACGTAAAACGTTCGGATGTGGTCCCGGAGGGGGGTGTCCGGAACGGCGAAGTCCGTGACCCAGGCGCTGGTCCGGAAGGGGCCGAGGTTCCTGAACTCAAAGGCGTTCAGGAAAGGTTCGGAAAGCTCCTGGGCCGAAGCACCCAGCGTGGGGAAGGGGATGAAGGAGAGGGTTAGGCAAGCTGCACGAAGAAACGCAGGACGTGACATGACGGGGCCTCGGGTGGAGGGCATTTCTCGATCCATGGGCAATGTACCCGCCCATGTCGCTCACCGTCTACCTGATTTCGGGCCCGTTCTCGCCCTGGATTCGGCTGGACCCGCCGCCGGCTCGGGATGGCGGGCGAATGGCAAAGGGCCCGGTGCCGCCGTACTTTTCGTTCTGTCAGATGGCCGCCCCAGTGAAAACGGCTCGACCTCTAGGACCCCTGCATGGAGGGTTTCATGTCCAAGGATATCTCCCGTCGGACCTTTCTGGCCACTGGTCTGGCCAGCGGCGCCGTTGTAGGAACCGGAGGAAGGCTGACGGGATCAGGTGGCATCCTCGGTGAGGGGGTGGCGGAGGGTCGGAGTCCGAAGGAGAACCCCCAGTCCCAGGCCCTCCGCATCCTGATTCTGGGAGGTACCAGCTTTCTGGGTCCCCACCAGATCCGATTCGCACTGGAACGGGGCCACGAGATTTCCATCTTCACCCGGGGCCGGACCCGACCTCGAATGTTTCCTGAGGTGTTCGACCGTGTGGAGCATCCGGTGGGAGACCGGGGGGCTGACCTGGGGGCGCTGCAGGGACGAAGCTGGGACGTGGTCATCGACAACTCCGGGCAGAATGTCGAATGGGCCCGGGATTCGGCTCGCCTTCTGGCCGACGCCGCCGGCCATTACCTGTTCGTTTCATCCACCGGCGTCTTCTTTCCGTACCTCCGCGCGGGCCTCACGGAAGAAGACCAACCCCCCCTCGTGGATGATCCTCCCAGAGACCCTCCCAGCTACGGAGTCATGAAGACCCTTTCCGAGCGGGAGGTCCAAGCCGCTTTTGGGGAGCGTGCCATCATCGTGCGACCGAATTATATCGTGGGCCCCGGCGACACGAGCGATCGATTTCCCTACTGGCCCGTGCGTATCGCTGCGGGTGGGGAAGTGCTGGTGCCGGGTGGGTATGAGGATCCGGTCCAGTTCATCGACGTCCGGGACCTGACGGAGTGGATGGTCCGACTCCTGGAGGGCGGCGTTACCGGGGTGTTCAACGCCGGCGGTCCTTATCCCGAGCCGGCCACAATAAGCGAGATGGTGTACGGGATCCGGGCCGCGACCACGGCCTCTGTCGATTGGGTTTGGATCGACGATTACGACTTCCTATCCGAGGTGGGCCTAAGGGCTATGGTCCCTTGGGTCATGCCCCGGGGGCGAAGCCTGGGCCATACACAGGTCAGCTACGCCAAGGCAGTCGCCCACGGCCTCACCTTCCGGCCCCTGGCGGCGACGACCC
>JBDHGR010000190.1:0-8104 GCA_039589815.1 Gemmatimonadota bacterium
AAGAGCATGGCGATGCCGTCCCGCACCTTCAAAACCTTGAGAATGGTCAGGATCTGGGCCTGCACCGATACGTCTAGGGCCGACACGGGCTCGTCGGCAACGAGGAGCTCAGGTCCCAGCGAGAGGGCCCGGGCAATCATGATCCTCTGCCGTTGTCCTCCGCTCATCTCGTGGGGATAGCGGTAGAGGAAGTAGTCCTCCAGGCCCACCCGGGCCAGGAGCTCCGCCGCCGTGTCGTTGATCCGAGGCACGGGAACGATCTGGTGAAGGCGGAGGGCCTCCCCGAGGATCTGACCGATCTGCATGCGGGGGCTCAGTGAGGCGTATGGATCCTGAAAAATGATTTGCATGCGCCGGCGCATAGCACGCATGGCCGCGGGCGGCAACCTCAGAATGTCCACGCCGTCGAAATGAACGGTGCCGGCCGTGGGCCTCTCCAGCCGAATCACCGAACGGCCCACGGTCGTCTTCCCGCTCCCGGACTCTCCCACGACCCCAAGGACCTCGCCCCGGTTCCCCGTCCACGGCCCGGATCCATTCCCGGTTGATTCGCCACCCCTTTCCCAGGGGGAAGTGGGTCTCCAGGCCCGACACTTCCAGGAGGGACCCGTTCGTTCGGAGTGGCCCATCGGCCGGAGTGAGGCCGGGACCTCCCACCTGTGACGTGGCGTGGCTCATGGGTGCTCCATCTTGTAGCATGCGCACTCCCTGGCGTAGGGGATCTCCCGCATGGGAGGAGGCTGGACCGTGCACTCCTCGTCAGCCAGGGTGCACCTGGGGTGGAAGGTGCAGCCGGGCGGAAGGTCCAGGAGATCCGGGACCTTCCCCGGGATCACGGTAAGAGCGCGATCGGGCCCGTCGCCCAACCTGGGCATGGCGCCGATTAGGGCTTCCCCGTAGGGGTGACGAGGGTCCTCGAACAGATCCCGGGTTCGGGCCACCTCTACCAGGCGCCCGGCGTACATGACCATGACGCGGTCCGCCACGTCGGCCACCATAGCGATGTCGTGCGAGATGAGGAGGGTGGCCATCTGGTACTGGTCCTTCAGGTATCCTAGAAGATCCAGGATCTCCGCCTGGACCGTGAGGTCGAGGGCCGTAGTAGGCTCGTCAGCAATGAGAAGCCGGGGCCGAGGCCCGGCGGCGATGGCGATCAACGCTCTCTGCTGCATGCCCCCCGAAAGCTCGAAGGGATAGGACTTGGCCCTTTTCTCCGGTTCGGGAATCCCCATCTCCCCAAGGAGGTACACCGCCTCACGTTCCGCCTCCAGCTTCGTGAAGGCACGATGGAGGACCAGCACCTCGGCGATCTGGCTCCCGATGGTGTAGACAGGATTCAGGGTCGCTCCCGGGTCCTGATAGATCATTCCGATCTCCCGTCCCCGGATTTTGCGGAGCTGCTCCGGCGTCATCTTCAGGAGATCCCGGTTGTCGTAGAGGATCTGCCCGCTCTTGATACGTCCGGGAGGCGCCAGAAGCTGGATGAGGGAGAGGGCCACGATGGTCTTTCCGCATCCCGACTCCCCCACCAGCGCCACCGTCTCGCTCCCCCGGACGTCGAAGGACACGTCGTCCACCGCCTTCAGTTCCCCTTCATCTAGGAAAAACGAGCTGCTGAGGTTCTTCACCTGGAGTAGCATGGCTCAGACGTATTTCTGCATGAGGGCCTTGGGGTCCAGCGCATCCCTGAGACCGTCTGCCAGAAGGCTGAAGGAGATGAGGGTCAGGGCCAGGAGTCCGCCGGGGAAGAGCGCCACCCACCAGGCAACGAATAATGTGTCCGACCCTCCGCTAACCATGTTCCCCCAGGACGGGGTCGGAGGCCGAATACCCAGACCCAGGTAGGAGAGCCCAGCCTCGGCGCCGATCATAGCAGCCACGGACAAGGCCGCGCTCACCAGCACCGGTGACAATGCGCTGGGAATCAGGTGCTTCAGAATGATGGTCCGGTTCGGGAGCCCGATGGCCCTGGCGGCTTCCGTGAAAGCCTGCTCCTTCAGCGAGAGGATCTCCCCTCTTATGAACCGGGCCGTCCCGGGCCAGGCAGTGAAGCCGAGGATCAGCACCAAGACCATGATGTTGGCCTCGAACACCCCCACCATCATGAGCATCAGATAGAAGGTGGGGAAGGCGATGAACACGTCCAGGAAGCGCATGAGGACCGCGTCCACGACCCCGCCGAAATAGGCCGCGACGGATCCGTATGCGGTACCGACGGTCTTGGCGATGACCATGGCCAGGAGACCCACGGAAAGCGACACCCGGGCACCGTAAACGGCCCGGGAGAAGAGATCACGGCCATACTCGTCGGTCCCGAAGAGGTGGTTCAGGGAAGGCGGCAGGTATCGCGTGGACATGACGTCATCGATGGCCGCCGGATCGAACGGGGCCAGGATCGGAGCCAGGACCGCCACCAGGTAAAAGATGGCAATGACATAGAGGGATCCCACTGCCAACGCGTTTCCGCGGAAACGTCTCCAGGCGATGCGCATGGGGCTCTTCCCCTTGGAGACCGACTCACCCCTACGGCGGATGAGGCGTTGGGCGTCCCAACGGGAGAATAGAACCGTCCCGACCAGGGACCCGAATAGGAAAAGGGACGCCACCCAGCGATCCACGGCGGGGGTGGAGAATCCACCGATCACCAGGTCCCACCTCCAGCTGACGATTGATGCAACGAGCAGGAAATAGGCCAGAAGGTGGAAGCCCCGGGACCTCTTGTTCAAGGACATGTGGCCCATTCCTGGGAGCCAGGCCTTGTTCACGATTCTCTTGGCCTCCAGGATTTCGAAGTCAGGGGCCATCCCATCATCACCGGAGCCTTCCAGGTCCCGGAGCTCGGGAGGCAGACGAGGAGGATGATCAGCCATCTTTCCTCCTCCCTCCGTAGGTGACCCGGGGATCCACAACCGCATAGGTGACGTCAGCCAACAGATTGCCCAGGACGGTCAAGACAGCCGCCATGAGGGTGGTGGCCATGATGACGGGGTAGTCCCGCCCGCCCACGCCTCCCACGGCCATGTTCCCCATTCCCGGCCAGGCGAAGATGGTCTCGATGACGGTGGCGCCCCCCAGTAGGTACGGGAGGTTCATGCCGTACATGGTGATCACCGGGATCAATGCATTTCGGAGGGCGTGGCGGACGATGACGACCCTTTCCTTGAACCCCCGGGCCCGGGCGGCCCAGACGAAGTCGGCGTTCAGCACGTCCAGGAGCCGGTTTCGGACGTACCGGGCCGTGCCGGCGGCCGAGCCGATTCCCATGACAAAGACGGGCAGGGCCAGATGCCAGAGCCGGTCCCCCATCTTCCCCCAGAAGGAGAGGAACTCGTAATCCATGGACCGGGTCTGGGAGGTTGGGAACCAACCTAGGTTCACGGAAAAGACCATGACCATCATCAAGGCCAGCCAGAATGACGGAACGGCATAGACGACGAGGGATCCCATGGTCACGACTTTGTCCAGCGCCGTGTACTGCTTTACCGCCGCGATGATGCCCAGCATGATCCCGAAGAAGGCGTCGAACAGGGTGGCCAGAATGGTGAGCTGGAGAGTGTAGGGGATGGCCTCGGCCAGCATGCGCCCCACAGGCCGCCGGGATCTGAATGACTCCCCGAAATCCCCCCTGGCCACGTTGGAGATCCAGCGGATGTACTGGATATGGAGGGGCTGATCCAGGCCGTACTTCTGCCGCAGGAGCTCGATGACCTCCGGATCCACCTGTCTCTGCCGCTGGGGTTCCAGGTACATGTCCAGGGGATCCCCGGGAGCCACCCTGATCATCACGAAAGTGATCGTGACGATCCCCAGGACCATGGGGATGGAAATGAGAAGGCGCTTGATGGTGTAGGCTAGCATATGGTGAGGCGCCTCCGTTGTTGGTGTCGCTTACGATCTCTCATCGGCCATCCTCTCCCTCCGGATTCGGTGCTTCGGCCCAACCCTCTTCGAACCAGAGATTCGCGGCCCAGTACCCCGGCCAAACCCGGTCCGGGCTCCGGAACCCCTCCACCCGCGCATGGGCAACCGTGTATCTGGGGAGTGGAATGAGGGGCGTGACCGGATGGTCTTCCCGGAAGATGGGCCACATGGCCCGATTGGCCTTCTCGTCTGCAAAGGGATCGAAGCTGGCGTCCCTCTCCGCCAGGATTCGCCTCAGTTCGGCGTTGTCGTAGCCGACCCAAGGCAGGTCCTCGGATCGGTTCACCAGGATCGAGACGTCGGTTCGCCCGATAGCACCGTCGAAATTGCCCTCCTGAATACGATTCCGTAGAACAGGTTCTGCCGTCAACTCGATCTCTGCGGCAACTCCCATCCGGTTGAGCTGATCCTTCACGAACACCGCCATCGGCTCGGAGGCGGCATTCGAGAGCAGCCGGAGGCGGAACTCTTCTCCCCCTCGCTCGAGCACGCCGTCGTCGTCTTCATCCACCCAGCCCGCTTCCTCGAGAAGGTCTCGGGCCAGATCCGCGTCGTACGGATATGGGCCTGGGAAGTCGCCCCTAATCATCTGCCCCACTGTGGCGGGGAAATCCACCAGCGGGAAGTCGGGTGGATAGTGCAGGGCGACCTTCATGGTCCCCCGGTCGATGGAGTGGGTGAGGGCCCTTCGTACCCGGGCGTCCTGAAGGAGAGGGTTCGCGTGGTTCCAGACGATGCCGATGTGCCGCGCTGGCCTCCAGTACACCTTGAGGCGCGGATCCTCGGCCAGCCGGAAGACCTCCTGCGGTGGCGCCGATCCAGCGATGTCCACGGCTCCCGCTTGGAGGTCAGCCCAGGCCGTGCCGCCGAGCTTGAGTACGACCCTTTCGATTTGCGGCTTTCCCAGGAAATAGTCCCGGTTCGCCTCGAGCTCGATCCCGGTTCTGGGTTCGTACCGAACGAAGCGGTAGGCGCCCGTGCCTACCGGATGGGCCCATTCCTCCCATTCGGAGAATTCCTCCGGGTCCAGGCCGCCGAGAATGTGCCGGGGGAGAATGGCCGTCCAGTCATCCAAAGGTGAATCGCCCCGCCTGTGCCTCAGGACAGTGAGCGTGCTGTCGTCCAGGACCGTCACCGTCCGGGCTTCCGAGTTGCCCCGGAGCACAGACTGATGGTTGAGCAGGTCGTAGGTGAAAGCGACGTCGTGGGCGGTGAGGGGAACCCCATCGTGCCATCGGACGTCGGTGCGCAGGTGGAAGGTCCACTCCCTGAAGTCGTCGGTATGCTCCCACGCCCGCACCAGGCCCGGCTCAGGCTCCTCGCCATAAAAGGGTCGGAAGAGAGTGGAATAAACCAGGTGCATGTCGGCGTTCCCGACCGCCGGGGTAAGACCCCGATAATCTCCCGGCCCGGTGAGGATCGTCAGGGTCGAGGCTCGGCTTTCGTCTGCTCGATCGGCATCCAAGCATCCCCCGAGCAGGCTCAGGGTGAGGGCGCAGACCAATGCATAGGGAAGAGGGCGTTTCCTATTCATCGGCCACCCGCTCCCTCTGTTGTGCCTCCCTCTTCCCAACCCTCCTCGATCCAGAGCTCGTGAAGATGCATGCTGGCCATGGCCTTCTGCGGCGAGGCCAGCCCCTGAACCTCCTCCCGGGATACCGATACCCAAAGGCTTGGCAGGAGAAAGGTCGCCGGCAGATCTCGTCGGATGACGGTCCACATCTCCCGGTAGAGGTTATCCAGGGCCGTGGGTCCGACGGTGGTATCGGCTGCTGCCAGAAGCCTCTCCAGATCAGGACTGTCCATTGAGGTGCCTCGGTCCACCAGAACCCTCCTCAGACTCAGGACCGAGGTGTTGATGCCTGGAGCCAGGGACGCGTCGAACTCCCCCGCCTGAACCAGTTCGGCATCCCTGCCAGGCATGGTGCTGATCTCCATCTCAACTCCCACCCGGCGGAACTGGTCCTGGAGCAGAACCGCCAGGCTCTCGGTTCTTGTGAGCAGCGTGAACTGGAGGCGGCTTCCGCCCCGTTCCCTGATCCCATCACCGTCCTGGTCCGTCCATCCGGCCTCCTCCAGAAGGGATCTGGCCCGGTCGGGATCCGGTTCTTCTGGATCCGGCAGGTCCAGCCGTGTCCTTTGCCTGGGCGTGGCCGGCACGTCGATGAGAGGCACACTAGCCGGATACCCGAGGACCGCGGCCAGCTCTTCACGGTTGATGGCCAGGGTGAGCGCTTTGAGCACCCGCAGGTCCCCCAGGATCGGATGCTGATGGTTCCAGACAATGGCATACATCCAGTTCCCCAACATCCAGTGGGCCTTGAATCCACCCTCCCCTTCCACGGCAAAGGCCTCGGCAGGCTCCAGGGTGAAGACATCAGCGATGTCCACCTCCCCCGCCAGGAGGTCCATGCGGGGGAACCCGTCCAGCTTCAAGATCACCTTTCCGACCAGTGGTGATCCCAACGCGAAGTCCGGATTCGCCTCCAGCTCCGCCATTGTGAACGGGACGCCCCGGACGAACCGATACGGTCCGTTTCCAACGGGAGCCTGCCAAAACTCCCACTCGAAGAACTCTGCGGGATCCAGGGCTTCCAGCAGATGCTTGGGATAGACAGGAAGCTCCGATTCGAAGGGCCGCCACAGACGATCCGAACCCGAACGGAAAAAAGTCATCGTGAGGGTCGAATCGTCCGCGACCTCGACGGAGGCAGCCCCGGGCGGGAGATGGAGGAGCTCCGGGTGGGTCAGGAGATCGAGGGTAAACTTTACGTCTTGAGCCCTGACCGGTGCACCGTCGTGCCAGCGGACGTCGGTACGCAGGTGATAGGTCCAGGTGCGGCCATCCGGGTGGGCCTCCCAACTCCGCACCAGGAGACCCTCCACCTCGTCGTTTCGCTCCTGGAAGAGGGACATGAACACCGGATGGTGGGAAGCCAGGTTCCACATCCACCAGTTCACGCTGGTCACCAGGACGGTGAGGGTTTCGTCGGATGAGTTCGTGGTCGCCCCACGCTCCCCACAGGCGGAGAACATGAGGCCCAGGGCCAAGGCTCCCAAGGTCAGGGACCGCATCTTCCGTCTCCGGCGCCGACGGCCCAATCCGGTCATCTACCCTGATCTCCCGGGCACCGGTGGCGTGCACCGTGCTCCGTGTCCCGCTGGCGCGCTGGTCTCTTCGAAGGCGAAGTCGTCCCCGACCAAGCGGAAGGTACCCATGCTCTCAACGGACCCGTCGGGGCTCCACATGCCGTGGACCCCCGCAGTGTCCCACCCCGACGCCCTGGCGAACCCGCCCTCATCGAGCAGGTGGGTGCGGCGCTGCACCTCCCCGCTTGCTGCGTCGACCGTGTAGACATCGAGGAAGATCCAGGGATTATCACCCTTGCCGTCGCGCGACGAGCCGAAGGCGATCATCCGGTCATCCGGTGACCAGGCCGTTGGGCTGTTCACCGTCGCCTCGCCTTCCGTTTGGGTGAGCTGGCGCTGGTCGCTGCCGTCCGCGTTCATCAGCCAAACCTCCCAGTTCCCATCCCGGTTGGAAGCGTAGGCGATGCGTGTTCCGTCGTGAGACCACGGTCCCAGCAGGTTCCCCTCCGTCGTGTCCCTCACGGTGGTCAGACGGCGGACGTTCGAGCCGTCGACGTCGGCGACGTAGACATCGGCACCACCCGTCTTGACCAGGGGCTGCATGGCCAAGCGTGGTGCCGGCGGTTGCGTCGCCAGGAACAAAAACCTTCGTCGATCAGGAGAAAGGGAGTTCCCGAAGGTCTCCTGGGCGTCCGGAAGGAGCCGTTGCTGGTTCGAACCGTTCGGGTCCATGAGCCAGAGGTTCCAGCCCTCCTCGGTGGTGCGCAGGAAGAAGACCTTCGAGCCGTCCGGCGAGAATCCGGGTGAGTAGTCGTAGGCCTCACCGCGGGTGAGCCTGCGCTGGTCCGTCCCGTCGGCGTTCATCATGTAGATGTCGGCGGGGCCCCCGTCCTCCATGTTCGACGCAAAGACGATCTCGCTGCAATCCGGGGAGAAGCTGGGGACCCAGGCGCCGCGACCTTCGGGGGCATTGGTGAGGCGCTCCCCGTAGGACCCGTCTGGGTTTACGACATAGATGTTTTCAGGACCTTCGTGCCAGGAGACGATGATGTGGTGCTCGGCTAGGGCGTCCCGGGCTGCGGCGTCCTCCTCA
>JBDHGR010000191.1:0-7717 GCA_039589815.1 Gemmatimonadota bacterium
CATTCTGGGAGTAGTCCTGGCCGTGGCCGGGGTTCGAGGGCTCCTCGCCATGCTTCCGCCCATCTTCTCCGACATCATCTTCATCAGCGGAAGGGTCCTGGCGTTCAACACCCTCATCGCCATTGCCGCCGGCGTCTTCGTGGGTGTGGCGCCTTCCTTCCAGGCCTCCAGGAGAGAGTTGAGGAATTCCCTCTCGGACTCGGGCACAAGGGGATCCAATGCGGGGGTGGGCCGGGGACGGCTCCGGCGAGGATTGGTGATGGCCCAGCTCTCTCTTGCCCTGGTATTGCTCGTGTCCAGCGGGCTCCTGGTCCGGGGTCTCATGGCCGCTCGGGCCATCGATCCGGGATTCCGTTCGGAGCAGCTCCTCACCTTCAACGTCCGCCTCCCTGAGACGGGGTATCCGGACGACCAATCCACCCGGGCCTTCCAGAGGGACCTGCTCGCCCGGATCGAAGCGCTGCCCGGTGTGGAAGCAGCGGCTGCATCCACTCATCTCCCCATGTCGGGAAGCCTCCCCCAGACCTACTACGCCGTGGAGGGCGAGAACTACACCGAGGGGGGAGAGCCGACTTCTCCCTACCAATGGGTATCCGACGGTTTCTTCCAGGCGCTGGAGATTCCCCTGGGCCGGGGAAGGTTGATCGGCCAGGAGGCTGGCGCCGGGACCACGCCGGTGATGGTGGTGAACGAAGCATTCGTGGCCCGCCATTGGCCGGACGGGGATGCGCTTGGGCGCCGCGTCGAGATAGCCGGGGAAGCGCGGGAAATCGTCGGCGTGGTAGGGAACGTGCGGTCCACCTCACCCCTGGCGCCACCTCGCCCCTCCATCTATCTGCCCCTGTCCCAGGGTCCCCGACGCACCTTGAGCTTCGCCCTTCGTACGTCGGACACACCCACTTCGGTGACACCCGCCGTCCGGGCCGCAGTCAGGGAGATGGATCCCGACCAGCCCATCTTCGACGTCCTCACCATGGAGGAAATGATCGCCAACGCCCTGGTGGGTGAGATCATCATGCCTCGGATCGCCGGAGGGCTGGCAGTGTTGGCCCTCATCCTGGCATTGGTGGGAGTGTACGGCACCATGGCTCACGCCGTGGCCTCGCGGAGACAGGAAACGGGTATCCGCATGGCCCTGGGGGCAACTCAGGGTACGATCCTCCGCATGGTGGTCGGGCAGGGTGCAAGGATGCTCGCCATCGGAAGCGGCGTTGGTCTGGGGCTGGCGGCTCTGGCCGCACGCGGGCTCTCGTCACAGCTCTTCGGTGTGCCGTCCTTCGACCTGGCCATCTTCGGCCTCACCACCCTCATCCTCCTGGGAGTCGGCTTGGTGGCGGCGTACCTTCCTGCGAGACGGGCCACCGGCGTGGACCCGGTGAGATGTATGCGGGCGGAATAGGAATAGGGGCACGCCGGGGAGTACAACCCTGGCCCAGGGACCGCCCATCCAAGATGCATGGTAGCCGCCCCGACCAACTCAGGAGTCATCATGCACCGTGCCGATGGACCTCCAGGTAGAAGCAACCTGCTATGGCAGAGGGTCCCCTCCCTGCTGGGCCTACCCGTGCCGACCCTTACCGTACTCGCCCTGACCGCGGTCGCCCTCTCCGCATGCGGGCGGGAAACGGGGGAGACCGAGATGGTCGTGAGGGACTCCATGGGTGTCGCCCTGGTCGACCTTCCCGCCACGGACATTCCCCTCGAATGGACGGTGGAGAGGGTTTTGGAGATCCCTCCGGTGGAGGAGGATGGGGAGGGATTCTTCGAGGTCACCGATGTGACGGTGGCTACCGGTCACCGGATCGTGATATTGGACCGACCGGGGAAGCGGGTTTTCCATTTCGACGAGACTGGGGCGTTGGTGGCGGCATACGGGCGGGAGGGCTCGGGGCCGGGGGAGTTCCATTATCCCATCGAGCTCTTTGTCACACCCGACGGCGGCGTGGGCGTGTTTGACATGATGAACCGGCGGGTGGAGCGGTTCGATTCCACCCTTTCTCCCCTGGCGCCCGACCCCTTTCAGATTCCCTACTACGGTGGAGAGTTGGCTTTCGCCGGTTCTTTCCTGGTTGCGCCCCTGGCCGACCTGGGAGCGACGGAGGACGAAGTCGAGATCCTCACCGCCTTTCGGGAGCCCGACACCGTCGAGGTGGTCCGCTATGTTCGCGAATTGGGAGGAGCCATTACCCTGGAGAGTTGTGGTATGAGTCTGGGAGGTGTTCCGCCCCTTTTCCGGCCCTCCACCCGGTGGGCAGCGGCCCCGGGTGGTTTGATGGGCGTGGTGGGAACCGCCCGGTATGAGATCGACCTGTATCAACCCCCGGCCTTCTCCCTCCAGAGCCGGGTCCGACGCGAAGTCCCGGTGATCCAGGCGACCCGGGAGCTGGCGCTGGAGGAGATCGGCGACGGAATGCGGATGATCGGAGCCGGCGGGGAAAGGGTGTGCGACGCCAACGAGGTCGTGGAAAAACGGGGATTCACGGAGGAGATCCCTCCCATCACAGGAATCATCTTTTCACCCCTCGGGGAGATCTTCCTCGAGCGATGGGCCCGGGAGGGTGAGGGGAGAGCCATCGATGTCCTGGGGAAGGACGGTGAATACCGAGGAACCCTGGCCCCAGGATTCCCCTTCCCCGACGCGTTTCTGGGTGACGACCGGATCGTGGTGAAGGAGGAGGACGAGCTGGGTCTCACATCCGTGGCAGTCTACCGCCTGACGAGATAGCTGGGAGGGGGCTTCACCCGTCGGCGCCGGCGAGGAGGTCCGGACGCCCCAGCGCCATTAAACGACTTCGGCAACGCTCCGCCAACGTCTCATCGCCCAGGGCCCACCCCAGACCGAGTTCGCCTTTAATCTCAGCGGCGGGAAACCACAAGAGGCCGCCCAGGAATCCTTCCCAGACGAGCTCGATCAGAGCCCCGAGTCCGATCCCGCCGAGCCGGAGCCCCCTGCCCAAGACGACCTCGACCAGAGCTGGGGTGCCTGACCTCTCAGGCCCTCTGGCCCCGCCACAGGCGCGCCCGGAAACCCACACTCCTCCGCCGCCCTACTCAAGTCTCCACCCCACTTACCTTTCTTGACCCCTCCCATTCGTCTGGTCCACATTCCCCCAGCAGCTTCAGGGGCTCGTAGGGTCCTTGAAATGCCTTTCCCTGCCCACTGGATAAGGCCGCGCCACTCCGTTGAAACCTGGGTGCAACCATATCGTATTGTAGATCGTCTGACTAAACGAGTGACCAACCACAGCAAAACCATGCGTGAGGCCCTGGAGGCACCGTGAACTTGAAGAAAGTGCGGGCCCCTTTTGGACCTTGGACGCAAAGGCTCGAAGCCGAAAGAAGCTGATTTCCAGCGCCACCCCGGGCAAGTTGAACGGGGAAGCCAGGAATACAGTGAGGTAAACCGGAGCACCTCTGGGGCCTGCCAGGCCCGGAGGTGCTTTTCTTGTTTGTGTCGGGTTGGGATCGGATAAGGAGCAATAAGAGCGGGACGGGCGGGGAGGAAGGGAAGACAACGGAGTAAACCGGAGCACCCCGGGGGCCTGCCAGGCCAGGGGTGCTTTTCCGTTCTTGTCCGGACCGGATCTGATACGAGGCGGCGGATGGCTCGGGTTTTCGATGAAAGCCGACGAGCGGTCCGTGTGACCAACCGTCAGACTTTAGCTGGGAGGATGATATGCGAACACTTCTCTGTACGCTGTCATGCGGCATGGCAGCTGTGTTCATCGCCGCGCTTCCGGTTTGGGCCCAGGAGCCGACAACGCTCACTGGGACCGTCGTTACCGAAGCGGGTGCACCGATTGGAGCCGCGACCATCATGATCGAGTCCATGAACCTCGGGGCTCAGACCAACGCGCAGGGGCACTACCTTCTTGTGATCCCCGCGGCAACGAGGACCTCCGGTCCCGTCGAGGTGATGGCGAGCCAGATCGGAAAGACGTCTCAGGTGCAGACCATCACTCTCCAACCTGGCTCCCAGGTGCTGGACTTCGTCCTCGCCGAAGACCCCCTGAGAATCGAGGGAATCACGGTGACCGCGCTGGGCATTCAGCGCCAGTCGCGCACATTGGGAATCTCGACCCAGCAGATCGTCGGGTCCGAGCTAACCCGGGTCGAACCCAACGTGGTGAATGCGCTGTCCGGCAAATTGGCAGGGGTCCACATCAACAACTCCGGTCCACAGGGGGGGTCGACTCGCATGGTGATCCGGGGTGAGAACTCCATCACAGGCGAGAACCAGCCACTCTTCATTGTGAACGGGGTTCCGGTCGACAACACGATCGGCGGTCTGATGGGTACGCTGACCGATCAGGGCGGGTACGATTACGGCAATCCGATCTCGGACATCAATCCGGACGATATCGCGTCCATCACCGTTCTGAAAGGACCCAATGCCGCCGCCCTGTACGGATCAAGGGCTGCGAACGGCGTGGTGCTCATCGAGACCAAGTCGGGACAGGGTGCCATCGGGGGCACCGAGATCGTTGTGAGTCAGCAGTTGACCTTCGAGGATGAGCTCCGTCTCCCGGACTATCAAAACCAGTACGGTGGCGGATATTTCGGCGACTTCTCCTTCTACGACGGCTTCGGAAACGGGCTGTACGACGAGTCGGACGAAAGCTGGGGCCCGCCCCTCGATGCGGGGCTCATGATTCCGCAATGGTTCAGTCCCTACGACCCGGTGACGGATACGCGGGAACCAGCTCCCTGGATCTCGCATCCCTCCAACATCGACGACTTCTTCGAGTTGGGCACCACGGCCACCACGAACGTGTCGGTCGCCGGCGCGACCGAGAACCTGTACGGCCGAGCGGCGTTCAGCCGGATGAACCTGAAAGGTATGCAACCGGGTCACGAGCAGGAGCGCACGTCGCTCTCGTTTGCCGGGGCCCTGTCGGCCCGGGAGCGGCTCACCATCAACACCTCGGTTCAGTATGTCGCGTCCGAGGGTCTCAACCGACCGGGAGTGGGATACGGTTCCGACAACATCATGGGCGGGTTCGTCTGGTGGAACCGCAACATCGACACCAAACAGCTCAAGAGACTGTACAACCAGACCCGGCCCCTGGAGGAGCCGACCATCGGTGGGTTCCCCTATAGCTGGACGACGCTCTACTGGGTGAATCCGTACTTCAAGGCGTACAAGAATCGGAATACGGACGAACGCGATCGCCTGATCGGCCAGATCACGGCTTCGATGGAAATCGCGCCGTGGTTGACCGCGCAGCTGCGCTCGGGTACCGACTGGTACCGTGACGCACGCGTCAAGGCGTATGCGGCGAATCCGCAGACTGCCATCGCGGGCGACTACACCACCAGTCCCATCGACGCAGGCCGCGAGTACATCGATGCGGGTGGATCGTTCGGCCAGTGGAACATCGATTTCCAGGAGACGAACACCGACTTCCTGTTGACCGCGGACCCGGAGCTGAATCTGCCCTTCACCACGAGTGTGACGCTGGGTGGGAATCGTCGCGACTACGAGCGGAAAAACGACTACACCTGGGTCGGTGAGCTCACAGCGCCGGGGATCTATGACGTCTCCAACGCGGCCAGCGTTCCCGAGCGGGTGACCACCGTGGCCCGCAAGCGGGTCAACAGTCTCTACGGGCAGGCCGATTTCGGCTATAACGACTACCTGTTCCTGACACTCACTGGCCGGAACGATTGGTCCTCCACGCTTCCCGAGGACAACCGGTCCTACTTTTATCCGTCCGTGAGCTCGAGCTTCGTCTTCACGGACGTGTTCGAGGGACTGCAGGACAGCCCACTCTCCTATGGAAAGCTCCGCGCCAGTTGGGCGCAGGTGGGGAACGATACGAATCCTTATCGGCTTCGTAACACCTTCGTGGCCGGTCAAATCTGGGGAGGGCTTCCGAGCTTCTCGGTTCCGGGTCGCCTGGAGAACCCGGATCTGAGGCCTGAGATCACGGAGTCGTGGGAGTTCGGCGCCGAGCTTGGCTTTCTGAACAACCGGCTCGGGGTGGACGTGACCTATTACGTCGAGGAGACCAGAGACCAACTCATGCCGGTCCAGCTCTCGGCCACCACCGGCTTCGCCAGCAGGATGATGAACGCCGGAACCGTGGAGAACAAGGGCTGGGAGGTGCTCCTGCGCGGCACGCCCTATTCGAGCAGCAGCTTCCACTGGGAGTCCACCTTCACGTGGGCGAAGAACGACAGCGAGGTGGTGAGTTTGGCCGAGGGAGTCGAGGGGCTCGAGCTGAGCCTCCAGGACTTCTGGGGAGCCACCCTTTTCGCTCGCCGAGGAGAGCCGCTCGGACAGATCGTCGGCTCCGCCTATCGCAGGGACCCGGACGGCAACATCGTCGTGGACGAGGAGTACGGGTACCCGCTTTGGGACAATGGTCAGGTCATCGGGAACGTGAATCCCGACTGGCGGGCTGGCTGGGCGAACGAGTTCAGCTTCTTGGGGGCTCGCCTCGGCGTCCTCTTCGACATGAGGCAGGGAGGCGAAATCTATTCCGTCACCAACAACTTCGGCAGGGTCGCGGGTCAGCTGAAGGAGACCCTCCCCGGACGGTGCGACTGGGAGGGCAGCGGCTATTACCCCCCCTGCACTTCGGAGACCGGGATCGTCTTCGAGGGTGTCAACGAGGTCTCGCCGGGGGTCTACCAGCCGAACACCACCGTCATCGACGCCGAGACCTTCTGGACCTACAACTACTTCGTGGAGGAAAACAACCTCGAGGACGCAGGTTACATCAAGCTTCGGGAGGTCAGCCTGTCCTATCCCTTGCCGGTTTCGTGGGTCAGCAGGTGGGGAGTCAAGGGCGTCGACCTCTCCCTGGTCGGACGGAACCTCGCGCTGTGGACAAACGCCAGGCACATCGATCCGGAGACCGCGCTGGAGGGCACCAACGTCCAGGGCTTCGAGTACGGGCAGATGCCCAGCGCACGTAGCCTCGGCTTGAACGTCACGGTGCGTTTCTGAGCGCCTCGAATAGGGTGATGACTATTATGAATACACGAAACCAAAGACCGAGCACCCTGATCGCCCTCGCCCTCGGGATCTTTCTGGTCGGGGCGTGCGACCAGGGCCTTACAGGAGTGAACAAGAACCCGAACGCCCCGGAGGAGGTGCCCGTCAATAACCTCCTTCTCGGGGGGATCTGGGACGTCGCCAATAACTCAGCTAACCGTGGCGTGTTCGGGCAGTGGACCATGCTCTATCACGGCGAGAACTGGACACAGCACCTGGCTCAGCCGGTCTACAACGACGAAGATAAGTACACCCCCCGCGCTGGGATTCCCGGCCTCATATGGGACGAGATGTATTTCGCTCTCACCGACCTCGCAGAAGCCAAGGCGCTGGCGGAGGAGGCGGGTGACGACAACGTCTGGGCGGTAGCGGAGATCGTTACGGTTTACGGCTTCATGGTGTTGACCGACTACTACGACGCCATTCCCTACTTTGATGCTCTCAAGCTGAACGAGGAGGTACCGTACCCGGCCTACGACCCCCAGTCGGAGATCTACCCGGACCTCATTGCACGGCTTACGGCGGCAGCCAACCGGATCGACCCGGATGCGGTGATCGACTTCGGCGACTTTGATCCGGTCTACCAGGGTGACGTGCTGGGTTGGCGGATGTTCGCCAACTCCCTCCGGCTCCGGCTGGCCATGCGGATGGTGAACGTGGACCCCGGGGCCGCGAAGACAGCCTTCGAGGCCGCGTGGGGGTCATCCATATTCA
>JBDHGR010000192.1:0-7682 GCA_039589815.1 Gemmatimonadota bacterium
GAATGTCCTGTTGAGGCCCGTCGTGGAGAGCAGTGTCTTCCCTACCGTGAGCTACGTAGCCGGCCCTGGGGAGCTGGCGTATTTCGGTCAACTCAAAGACCTGTTTCGAGCCCACGGGGTCGGGATGCCCGTGGTGCATCCACGACACTCGGTGACATTGGTAGAGGCAAAGATCGGGAAGGTCCTGGCCAAGTTTCACCGGACTCCCGATTCTCTGGCCCGGCCGCATCATGAGCTTGCGGGCGAGATCGCCCTGGAGGAGGTGCCCCCGGACGTTCGGCGGGCACTGGGAGAGATCCGAGGCACGTTGGGAAAAGGCGCAACCGCCCTGACAAAGGCCGTTCAGACGTTGGACCCCACCCTGAAGGGGCCCATAAACCACGCACGGAACTCATCGTTTGCCGCTTTCGATGAGGCCGAACGAAAGATCCTTCAAGCTTTGAAACGAGAGAACGAGACCGCCTTGGACCAACTCGAGAAAGCTCAGCGGCATCTCTTTCCCTTCGGGAAGCCCCAGGAACGAATCCTGAACCCATTTTATTACCTCACCCGGTACGGCCCGGAACTCATCTCCGGCCTATTCGACGCCTTCGATGTGGATCTTGGCATAGGTTCTGCGTAAGTTGGCGGCATGTTCTGGCAGATCATTCTCTTTCTGGCTCTCCTGATTCCGATCCTGGCCATCGTCCTGGACTCCCAGGTCGGGCGCGCACTGGCATCCCGTCTTGAACGCAGGAGCCTCGAGCAGCCGGATGATCTGATGGCGGACCGGCTGGGTTACCTGGAAGGGGAGGTGGAACGCTTGTCGGAGGAGTTGGGCAGACTGGACGAGGAGAGCCGTTTCCTTCACGAACTCCTGGACGAACGCCCTGGAGGGGCGGGAGCACTGCCACCCGGTGACCAAGAGAGCTGACGTCGGAGGCAGAGACGGCCGGGGCGCCCGCGCAGCCATCTGGGTTGGCGCGGGCATTTTCTTGAGCAAGATCGCCGGGCTTCTGCGGGAGCAGGTTTTCGCCTACTACTTCGGTGCATCGGCTGTAGCCGACGTGTGGCGCGTCGCTCTCAGAACCCCCAATGTCATTCAGAACCTGCTGGGGGAAGGGACCCTCAGCGCTTCCCTCATTCCTGTATATGCCGAATTCCTGGAGGAGGGAAGGGAGGAAGAGGCGGGGAGGTTTGCTGGGGCCACCCTGGGAATCCTTACCGCGGTAGCATTCGGCCTTGCACTCCTAGGCATCCTTCTGGCCCCATTTGTGATCCCATACGTCTTTTGGAAATGGGATCCGTGGATGCAGGATCTGACCATCACCATCGTCCGCATCCTGTTTCCCATGACGGCCGTCCTGGTCGTTTCGGCATGGGCTCTGGGGGTGCTTAACAGCCACCGGCGCTTTTTTGTTTCCTACATAGCGCCGGTAGCCTGGAACCTAGCCCTCATCACAGCCATGATCGGGACCGGGAGCTACTTGGGCTGGGACCGACTGGGGAGGGACGCAGACATGGCTGTGGCCCTGGCCTGGGGCGCTTTGGCCGGTGGGATCCTGCAACTCCTGGTGCAAACTCCTTGGCTGCTGCCCCTCCTCTCCCATTTCAAGCTCTCCCTGGGCCGCCGGGTGGCAGGGGTCCGAGAGGCGATCCGAAACTTCCTCCCGGTGGTAGCGGCACGGGGAGTCGTGAATGTCAGCGGCTGGCTCGACCTATTCCTGGCCCATCTTCTGGTTGTGGGTGCCCCGGCCATGTTGGGGTACGCCCAGACCCTTTATCTGTTGCCCATTGGGATCTTCGGGATGGCCATCGCCGCTTCGGAGCTCCCTGAGCTCTCCCGGAAGCGGGGGGAGGTCGAGGAGGTCCTGGTACCGCGGGTCAGAGGGGCTCTGGAACGCCTGTCCTTTCTCCTCATCCCATCGGCTCTGGCGTATCTGGTGCTCGGTGACATATTTGTGGCGGCCCTTTTTGAACGGGGTGAATTCGGCCCCGATACCACCATGGCCACCTACGCGGTCTTGGCAGCCTATTCCCTGGGCCTGCCGGCCTCTGCATCGAGCCGGGCCCTCTCCTCGACCTTTTACGCACTCCGGGACACCCGTACCCCAGCCGTGACCGCCACATTCAGGGTGATCCTATCGGTGGTGGCGGGTGCGTCCCTCATGTTCCCCCTGGACCGGTTCGCCGTAGGGGACCTTCGCTTGGGGGCGGCGGGACTGGCTCTGGGATCGGCGGCAGGGGCCTGGCTGGAATACCTGCGCCTACGAAAGAAGTTGAGAGCACACCTGGGGCCCCACGGGCCCCCTGCGGGCCGGGTGGTGAGGTTCCTTCTGGCCGGGCTAGTGGCCGGGGCCGCCGGTTTCGGCGCCAAGCAACTCCTCGGGTTCTCGTCCGATCCAGGCCTTCTCTCCGGCCTCATCGGCGGAACCTCGTTCTGGCTGAATCCTCTGGCCGCCCTGGGAACAGCCGGGGTATTCGGGGTAGCCTACCTCGCAACGGCGTCCTTTCTGGGCGTCGGGATACCCCTGAGGAAGAATGAACCCCCGGGAAGCTGAGTCGTACGCCTCGATGAAAGAGCAAAACCCGACCTCCTCCAAAGTCCTCGGCCGGCTTCCGACAGATCCCGGGGTCTACCTCTTCAGAGACGACTCCGGAGAAGTTCTTTACGTGGGAAAGGCGAAGTCTCTGAGGCCTCGGGTTCGCAGTTATTTCCGGAAGGACCCCTCCCATTCCATCAAGACGCGGGAGTTGGTACGCCGGGTGGGGGCACTGGAAACCATCGTGGTCGGCTCCGAAGCCGAGGCCCTGATTCTCGAAGCCAACCTGATCAAGGAACACCACCCCCGGTTCAACATCCAACTGCGGGATGACAAGAAATACCCCTACATCAAGGTGACCACCCGCGAAGCCTTTCCCAGAGTCTTTGTCACCCGGAACGTTCGGAACGATGGGAGCCGCTATTTCGGGCCCTTCACCTCGGTCGGGCCCCTGAGGCAGGCCCTGGAGGTGGTAAAACGCCTCTACTGGGTCCGGTCATGTCGGTACGACCTGCTTCGTGAGGCACCAGGTAGGCCCTGCCTGGACTATCACATCGGACGGTGTATGGCCCCCTGCGTCGGCCTCCAGAGCCAGGAAGATTACGGTGGCATGATTCAGGAGATCCTCCGAATCCTGGATGGCGAGACAGAGGCACTGAGGAACGAAGTAGAGAAGAAGATGCAGAGAGCCTCCCAGGAGCTTCGGTTCGAGGAGGCGGCCCGGCTGCGGGACGTGGGCCGGGGCCTGGAAACGATTGCCAGGGAACAACGTGTGCACCGGGTGCTGGGCGGAGACCAGGACGTGTTGGCCCTGGCGAGGGACGGAGACCTTGCCGCGGGCGTGGCGCTACGGATTCGCCGAGGCCTCCTCCTGGGGAGAGAGACTTTGAGGTTTTCCGACGCCTCGACCGAGGAGGATTCGGCTCTCCTTTCTGCCTTCGTGAGTCGCTATTACCTGGGTCGGGGAGAGGAGGGGTCCATGGATCTCCCTGGAGAGGTGCTCCTTCCCTTGGACTTCGCCGACCGGGGGGTTCTGGAGCAGGTCCTCTCCGAGAGGGCCGGGAAAAAAGTCCGGGTCCTGGTTCCGAAGCGGGGAGAAAAAAAGCGTTTGGTGGATCTGGGAGGGACCAACGCTAGAAACGCCCTGGAGGACAGGGTGTCGGCGCTGGCCTACGTGGGCGACCGGGCGGACGAGGTCCTTTTCGACCTTCAGGATCGCCTGGATTTGAAGGTCGTCCCTCGAGTCATGGTCTGCTTCGATGTCTCCCACATCCAGGGATCCGAAACGGTGGGGAGTGTGGTGATGTTCGAGAATGGCGCCCCAAAGAAAGCTGGGTATCGCCATATGAGAATCCGGGGGGACTGGGGCAACGATGACTATCGATCCATGTCGGAAGTCGTAACCCGATATTTCCGGAGGGCCCTGGATGAGGATGCTGCTCTCCCGGACCTGGTAGTGATTGACGGAGGGAAGGGGCAGCTGAACGCAGCCCTGGGTGCCTTGAAGGGGCTGGAGCTCCAGCAGGTGGCGGTGGCTTCCCTGGCAAAAAGGGAAGAGGAGGTGTTCCTGGCAAACCATGCCGAGAGCCTAACCCTGTCTCGCCGGGATAAGGCCCTCCACCTCCTTCAGAGGATCCGAGACGAGGCACACCGATTCGCTCTTACCTACAACCGGAAGCTCCGGTCCAGGAGAACGCTCAGTAGCCAACTGGAGGAGATTCCGGGGGTCGGCCCCGGTCGACAGAAAGCCCTGTTGAATCACTTTGGATCGGTCACCGCCATCCGGAAGGCCTCGATGGAAGATATCTCACGTCTTCCCGGCATCGGGACGGAGCTGGCATTGCGAATCCTGACGTATCTGAAGGTGTAATAGAGACAAGTGCCGGTTTGACGTCCCAAGGGGGTCAATCTAGATTATTGCCTGCGACAACCCAGGGGCTCCGGGCTTTTGATCCGGGCCCCTTTTGACCACTGTAAGAGGAGGAAATCGGGATGAATGCCCGACACGGACTCGTCCTTGCTACCGCCGTTCTCTTCTCCGGCTCGGGGTGTGCCGGAGGAGGGGGAGGGGCTTCCCAAGGACCGGCTGCCATGCCAACCCTTCCCGCGGTCCAGGGTCAGACCCTGGCCGAAGGGATCCGCCCCCGGGACAATAGCTTCACCCGCGCTGCCGAAACTCTTCTGAATCAAGCCCTGAGCGCTGAAACAGATGCAGAGAAGGCCAATCTCTATGGCCAGGCTTTGGATGAGACGACGGAATGTAAGGCAACGGATGTAGACAATCCGAAGTGTTTCTACCAATCCGCCCTCGCCAATGTCGGACTCAAGAACTATACGGAAGCAAAGGCCGACTTCGACAAAGCCGAGGAGCTCCACCCCAGGTATGTCCTGGAGACGGAGGTGTGGCGTGAGCGGGCCTGGGTGGATGCGTACAACGACGCCATCGTGCCTCTGAACGGAGGGGACCTGGAAACCGCCGTCGGGATTTTCGAGGCCGCGAACGCCATCTATCCCCAGCGGCCCGAAGCCTTCCTGCAGGTGGGTTCGGTCTACTCCCGCTTGAGCCGACCCGACGATGCGGCCACGGCCTTCCAAACCGCCATCGGCCTACTGGAGGAATCCAGGGCTCTTGCTCTGGCGGATACCACCCTAGCCGAGACCTGGGAGCAGCATTGGGAGATCGCTCGTTCGGGTTTGGGACAGGCCCTCCAGCTTGCCGGCCGGTACCAGGAGGCTGCGGACCTGTTCGGGGAAATGCTCGCCGATACGCCAGATGATCCAGCCCTCATCGGAAGCTTGGCCAGTGTTCTGACGGAGCTCGAGATGACGGACTCCGTCGATGTTTTGTACCACAACCTTCTCAACCGACCCGGCCTCACCGAGTTCGACTTCGCGAATGCAGGAGTTGGTCTTTACCGGATCGGGGAGTACGAGAGGGCTGCCCAGGCCTTCCGGTCTGCCGCAGACATGAACCCGTTCAACAGGGATGCCCGGCTAAACCTGACCCAGACCTATTATGGCTCTGAGAACTGGGAAGCCGTGATCCCGTCCGCGCAGGAACTTTTGGAGGTGGACCCGCTCAACGGTATGGTCTGGATCATACTGGCCCGCGCCTATTCGGAGCTGGAAAACGACGAAGACGCCGGCCGTGTCTTCAACGAATACCAGGCTATCGGGTACGAGGTGGAGGAGATCATGCTGGCCGGCGGCGCCACCGGAGGAGCCACGGTCTCCGGAGTGCTGAAGAACACCACCGCTGAGCCGGGTGGCACGGTGACCCTGCGATTCCATTTCGGTGGCATGGATGGACAAGAAATCGGTACTACCGAGATCCGTGTGCAGATTCCGGCCGTCGAGGAGTCGGTTGAGTTCATGGGCGATTTCAACTCTTCGGAAACCGTGACGGGGTACATGTACGAGGTCGTCGGCTAGGGCCATATCCCCTGTGAGGTCCGGCCAAGGTTGGCCCCCGTTGATCTCACATCGAAGTGATGGGCCGTTGATCGGGGCCGGGCAGTCTTGAGAGGCTGCCCGGCCCTCAATACCTTTGGAGACACCGCGGGCGTAGCTCAGTCGGTAGAGCATCAGCTTCCCAAGCTGAGGGTCGCCGGTTCGATTCCGGTCGCCCGCTTCGCGAATGGCCTCGGGGGCAAAGTCCCCCGGGGCCATTTGCTTTGTTGACGCGACCGGATCGAACCGCAGGTTCGAGCCGAGCGACAGGGGAGGCCGGACGTTTCCGGGGAAACGCGTGGAAGCTGACCCCCGAGACGAGCGAGGAGAGCGGGTTCTGAAAAGCTCGCACTGCCGTTCGCCAGCCCGCATCTTCTGCGGATGAGTACCATCTCACTCCAAGGGCCATAGCCCCCAAGCTCGAGGTTACGACATGCCCTTTTATGGCAGTTTCGCAAAACGGAAACCTGCGTTCACCGTGATTCGGGTGTGGGTCCTAGTAGGGCTCGGATTGCTGGTGGTGGCGTCGGCAGCCGGGGCCCAAATCCTCGAAGAATTCGCCTCAACGCCGGCTCCTCAGGGCGAGGGATGGCAGGGGTTCACAAGCCTGGGCTTCCTCCTCGACGCTTTCCTCAACCTGACTCTTGCCGCGGTCCTGGGTGCCGTGATCGGCTACCATCCACGACGGATCCTGACGGCCGACACCCTGGAAGAGATCGAGGCGCCCAAAGTCTCCATCGTGTATGCGGTCATTGGCTCGCTGATCGGCATCCTGGTGATGGAGTACGGCATGGGCGTGGGATTGGTCCTGTTCGGCTTCGGCGCGTTGATCCGCTTTCGAACCGTGATGCGTTCGGCACAGCTCACCGGGCAGGTGATCTTCGGAACTCTGATCGGGCTCACCTGCGGCCTCGATCTGCCTCACGTAGCGGTGCTGGCGACTGCCTTCGACTTCGTCCTAACCTTCCTCCTGGAGGCCCGGATCACCTATCGCGTCGACGTTCGTGGCCTTCCGTTGGACCGCTTCGCGGAAGCCGCCGACGCCTACCGAGCCGTTCTGGCGGAGCGCCGTTACCGTGTGCTCAGCGAGACGAAGAGGCCGGATAGAGGCCGCATCTGTTTCATCTTTCGCAGTGCCGGGCGACACACGCGACAGCAGATCGAGCAGCACTTCGACGAGAGTGTCGACGTATCGCTCCGGGGATCCCCGGACTGGGAGGTGGATTGACCGAGATGATTCTTGCCCTCTCTCTTCTGAAAGAGAAAGCTCCCTATCGATTGGATCGGCGGCGTCATCCAACAGTTTCAGTTGGTTGAGCCATACCGAGACTGCCTGCGACTAGGGCTCCGGGCTCGACGCCTTCAGCCGGGGGCGCTGCAGCTCTTCTCGATAATTCTCCTCAAGGTAATCCACGCCTTCGGCCGTGATGGCGACGCGGGAGTTGTCACCCCGGTGAACGTACTTCTTCTGGGCCAGGTACCACAGCGTGAACTCGAGGTGCTCGCGAGCCCAGCCCGTCAGGTCTTCCAAATCCAGGACAAAGATGCCGGGGGCGTTCATCTCCGCGCGCCGCTGGGCGTAGAGGATTTCGAGAACGGTGAGCCGGATGACCTGCTCCAGTTCGAAGTCGTTGTCGGTTTGAGCCTGGGTTGAGAGCGCACGCCACCGGGACTTCCGCACCTCGTGGTACCCGACGTCGTACCGCGCCC
>JBDHGR010000193.1:0-7638 GCA_039589815.1 Gemmatimonadota bacterium
GAGCTTGATGGGGGTGAGGGGATTCTTCACCTCATGAGCGACCTGTTGAGCCATTTCCCCCCAGGCCAAGATGCGCTCGGTTCGCAGCTCATCCGTCACGTCTTCCAAGCTCAAGACAGCGCCCTCAAAAGGGTCCTCTCCGGTTACGCGACGAGCCCGTACCCGGATCCGCCTTGGCCCCATCTGGAACTCGGTGTTGGCTTCACGGATCCCGTCCCTGAAGTATAGATCCACCCAACGGATCAGCTCTTTAGCCTCTCCCGCACGCCCGGGGAGGGACTCACCCACCTGGATTCTTTCCTTGAGGAGGGCCTCGGCCCTGGGGTTGGCGAGTGTGACCCGTCCGGAAGAGTCTAGAGCCACTACGCCCGTGGCCGCCTCCTCCACGATGGCCTGGGTCCGACGGGTGGTCCGAACGAGGGCACGACGAGCGCGTCGAATCCCCATGACCATTCGATTGAACGCGCCGAACACGGAACCGAACTCGTCGGTCCGGTCGTCGGGCAACCGGACCTCCAGATTCCCCGCTCCAACCCTCTCAGAGGCAATCTGAAGCGTTTCGATCGGTCTGGTGAGGGTTCCGCCTACCATGAAAGCCAGGGCAAGGGAGAGGGCAGCTCCCAGGACAATGGCAAAGCCAAGGAGGTCTGCCACCTCCTGACGCCGTAAGGCAGTGGCCCCGGCTTCAACCGGCACGGGAGTCCCGAGAACGTCCCCATCTGGGAGGCGTCGGAAGGCCATGACGTAAGCCCATCGAGCCAAAGAGGCCCGGTGGGTCCTCCGAACCTCTGTGCGGTCCTCCAAGTCGCGATATATGGGTTCTGGAACCCATCCTTCATACAACCCCAATTCCACCAACTCTTCGGCGGACCCGTCGATGAGCTCCCCGTTCCGATACTCCAGGAGATCGGCCCCCACCTCCTGGGCCAGAATCTCCATTTGCCCGGCCACGTCCAGGTAGCCAAGCGCGCCATCTTCCACCAGACGTTCCGCCAGGGCGGTGGCCGTCCTTTCCGCTGCTCCGGACAGTGTCTGGAAGGCGAGCGTACCGAAGATCGCGATCGAGAGGAAGAAAAACCCGAAAAGGGCAAGCGTGACCCGGGCTCTGAAACTTCCGAGGACCCTCAGGGCGTCCTTGGGTTGGATGTCGCGACCCAGGGCCATTGCCCTGCCGGCACCCAAGATGGCCAGGATCAGGACTAGGTCGAGGAGGAGGGCCAGGGTCCCGCGCGCCACCATGTGCAAGGTCCCCGGGAGAGCCACGGTCTGTCGGGCCAAGTAACCGCCGCCCGGGAAGGTCACTAAAACGCTCCCCCTCCACCCGTCCTCACTACGCACCCAACCCACACCACCTGCTGGATCGGAAACCTGAGGGTTGGGAACCGGCACCAGGTTGATCGGCCCCAAACCGGGCTGGCCCATGGCTGCAAATATGGGCCCCAAGGCCGAGGAAAGGGATGTCGATCCTCTCGGGGGGATACATGCTGACAGGATCCGGTCGCCATCCAACGGAACCAGAAGGACGTACCGGCCGTCCTCCAGTCCGAGGTGCCGGATCAGGGGCACCCCTTCCGCCCGGGTTTCCTCCAGGAAATCGTCTACTTCCTGCGGTCGGGGGCCGTGGACCCCCATGGAGAGGTTTTCCTGGGGAAGATCCCCCGGGGACCAGAGAGTGATCCACATGGGCAGAGGATCGCCATGCCGCCCCGTGGACGCCCAGATCTCGAAGAGGAGCTCCACCGGCGAGGAGATGAACGCATCCAGGGAGTCCGCTGTTTCAGCCATGCCATGCAGACGGAACTCAAGGTAGGGATCCGCCTCAGAACCCAGGTCTCCGAGCTGGGCTTCGGCTTCCGACATTCGGGCCTCGATCTGAGTACTCCAGGCCGCCGGAAGAGCGGCAGTGACACCCAGCAACGCAGCCATCACCCAGGTCACAGCCCCCTGGCCTCTGGTCCGAGCACCCAAACCACGGGCTATCAGGTAGCTGGCAACGCCCCAGGCTGCCAGGAGGAAAGAGGGGATCCCGGGCGCCGATCGGGCCTGGATAGCACAGGAAAACGAAAGAACAATTGCCAGGACCGAGCCAGCCACCAGAAAGGCCGGCTTGGCGGGCTTGGATCCGCCCTTGCCCCTGCTACCGAGAGCAAGGTAGGCGGCCAGACTCAAGAGGAGCCCCAGCGTCAGATGATAAGGAAGGAACCCTCCGACCCCCCCAGAAAGAAGGGCGGCTGATGGTCCCCTCCGGACGAAGGCTTCTAGGAGGGGGAAGGTCAAAGCAAGGGCGGCGGAGACCGAGAAGGCCCCGGCCCAGGCCACTCTCTTGAGGGGAAACAGACCGCAGAGGAGGCCCAGGGCAACCAGAACACCGAGGAGCTGTCCCAGGCTGACCTCGAACGGACCAGGGAGGAGAAACTGGGCGGGAGAATACAGGCCCACCGCAAGCCATAGGTGGTGTGCCGGCAGCAGCAGCGCCACACCCAGGAGTGAAAGGCCGGCCCCCAACCGGTGCCCAGGGAATCCCCTTGTGCCAACGGCCAGGAGGCCCCAGGCCAGGATGGCGAAGAGCCCCACGGCCCTGGCCCAGACCCGGACCCGAGAAGCCCAGAGTTCTTTCGGCTCCAGTTCGGACATCTCCACGCTGAGAAGGGGGTCATTGGCCCACCCGAGATCCAGTACCGCCCTCTCGGCGGATGCCCGGGCGGGAGGGAGAATCTGAATCGGAATCCCCGTGTCCCTCTCGAACCGGGAGGCGAATCCTGAACCCTCCAGCCCCACCGGGAGATTGGCCTGGAGAAGCACCGCCGCCACCGCGGTACCCCCCTCGTCAGGGACGGTGGCAGTGAAATAGAGGTACCTGAAGAGCGGCCCTCCGGCGAAGGCATACGGTGTCTCGGCACGGCGAATGGCCCCCGGCATCTTCCCTCGGTGGACGCCAACCCAAGCTTTCGGCCGCCCTTCGGAGTCGTAGACCGCCAGGGCCGAAACGCTCCACCTGCGGCGGATCCTCGAGAGGTCCTCCTGAAGGGTCGGCGACCCCGAATCCATCATGAGGGCACGGGCTTCCTGAACGGCCCGGTCGCCCGACTCCAGGAGCGCCTCGAATCGGCTCGAGAGGGCTTCTGAAACCTGCTCCGCTCGCTGGGACCAAAGGCTCTCCTCGCCGGGCCTAGGGTCGCGCAACTGGCTTTGAGCCCGAAAGCCCAATAATGTCCCCCCAAGGACTAAAAGCGCAGCGGAGGATTGAAGCCGCCTGCCCGACCTGAAACGCACGGTCCAGAGCAGAAAGAACCCTGCCGATAGCAGGAGCCACCAAGGGGAGAGCCATCGGGTCCATGCAGCCAAACCCAAGACTGCCCCCCAGAGGAAGTGCCATGAGGAGTGAGCCTGTTTCGTACCAGGGGCGGGGGATGGGAGGTGGTCCGGATCCGTCATGGTCTCTCGAACATCTCCCCTGGCCGGAGGTCGGCCGAATCCTGGCCAGGGATCCGCGTCTCATCCTCCCGGTGGGGGGATTGGTCCAGCATGGGCCCCACCTTCCTCTGGGAACCAACACCTTCCTCGCCGAGAGAGTGGCCCGGGAGATTTCCGGACGATGCGGGATCCTCCTGGCGCCCAGCTTCGTCTATGGGGTCTGGAATCCGGGAAAAGAGAGTTATGCCGGATCCACCGGGATCGAAAGGAAAACCCTTCATAGGGCCCTGAATGAGCTCCTGGCTAAATGGGAGGACCACGGTATCCAGGAGTTCATCCTCCTGACGGCGTATCAGCATGAACCTCATCTGGACGCATTACTCATGGCCATGACCTCCTCTTCAACCACCACCGTGGTGAACATCTTCACGATCGACGTCGGTGACCTCCTGGAAGCCTCCCCGTTATCGGAGCACGGCGGAGAGCTGGAGACGTCCCTGATGCTTTTCCTCGCGCCCAACCGGGTCAGGATCGGCCAAGCTGCCGACGTTGCAGCCGATCCCAAGACGTACCGAAGATATGCTCAGGGAAGGGTCGCAACACCCCCGCCGGGGTCCCGTGGGACCCTCGGGTTCCCCTCCCGCGCTTCGGCCGGGAAAGGAGAAGCCGTCTTTTATCGTTACGTCGAAGCGCTCGCAGAGGTCCTCTCAGGTGAACCAACCCCGCACAGACAGGGTATCAGTGTCGGAGATTCGAAAGGGAAACCCCGTGAGGAATAAGAGCTTCTTGACCCTTCGGCAATTTGCACCGACCGTCTTTCTCCTGGGTCTGCTTCACCCGCCGGGCGGCGCCCAAAACGTTTCCGTAGATGAGAACGCCTTTCGGATCTACGTCAACGGAGAAGAGGTGGGCCGGGAGGAGTTTTCCATTCGGCAGATCGGACCCAGTGAGCCACGGAGGCTGATCCTTCGCGGCAATGTCGACCTGGATCTCGAAGCTGGAAGCCTCAACCTGGCCCCTGCCATGGACGTCCAGGGAGAAACACTGGCCGTTTCTACTTACCAGATCAAAGTCTCCGGGACGGAAACCACAGACATTTTTGTGAACGTTTCAGAGAACCGGTATCTGACCCGGATCGTCTCTTCGTCCGGGGAACAGTTCAGGGAATTCCGGGCCGGGCCCGGTTCCGTCCTCCTGGATGAGGGCGTGGTGCACCACCATTACCTTCTCCAACCTTTCCTGGAAAACGGACCCCCAGTCTCCCTCACCGTCCTCACACCGCGTGGGGGCCGCCAACAGCGAATGACGCTCTCGCTGGTGGGTGAGGAGGAAATCCGGGTCGGCGGAATCCTCGTCCCAGACGCCCGGCGGTTCCACCTGGGCGGCGGGGAGTTGACCAGGGACATCTGGTACGACAACCAGGGCCGGATTCTGCGGTTGGAAATACCCTCCCTCAGCTATGTCGCCGAGAGGGAAAACCTGAGCTGATCCCCTCTCCTTCTCCGATTGAAGGCTCCCTTCCCCAAGTTCGTATCTTCCGTGATGAACGAAACCCGTTCCCCACAGGAAACGCCCATGAAACCGTGGCCTTCGCCTGGTCGTAGAGTCTTCCGACCGTGGACCCTATCGCCCCCTGCAGTTAGGAGTGCATCCGTGCGGAACCATCGATTGAGCGGGGCGCTTCTCGCGACCCTTCTCTTATTCCTCGGCACCGGGGGTATTCTCTCGGGCCAGGAATCCATCCCGACCTCCCTCTCTTTGGAGGAGGCCATCCGACTCGCCCACCGATACAGTCCGCTCCACCAGGCAGAGCTCAACAACTCCGAGGTGGCCGACTGGAACATCAAGGCCGCCTATGGGGCTCTGGTCCCTTCGGCCAGCGCCAGTTCAAGCATTTCCTGGCAGGGGTCCGGGGAGCGGCAGGTAGGAAGTGTCACCCTCACCGAACTGGGGTTCGGGAATCAGCCTTCCTACTACTTCTCGTCGTATAGTCTGGGCCTCTCGTATACACTGGACGGCCGGGTCCTCATGGCCCTGCCACAGGCAAAAGCCGACCGGGACGCCCAGGTGGCCCAGGGCGATGCCAGCGCAGCCCAGGTGGTTTTCCAGGTCACTCAAGCCTATCTGGAGGTCCTCCGGCAGGAAGAGGCTCTGGCCGTAGCCCAGCAAGAGTTGGAGCGGGCAGAGGGAAACCTGAGGCTGGCGCAGGGCCAGGTGGAGGTGGGATCCGGAACCCCGTTGGATTCCCGGCAGGCCGAGGTGGCGGTGGGGCGGGCGAGAGTTCAGGTCCTGGTTAGCGAAAACGCTGTCAGGACCGGGAAGTTTCGTTTGGCGCAGGCCATGGGATTGGACCCACAGGACGGATTCTCCCTCTCCTCGGGGTTCTCCCTCTCCGAACCTCCGTGGGCAGAATCGGAACTCGTCTCGTTGGCCCTCGAAAGGAACCCGTCACTCCAGGGGCTTCGGGCGTCTCAACGAGCACAGGAGTTTTCTGTGAAGATGGCTCGGTCCGCCTACCTCCCCACACTCTCCATTTCAGCGGGGACGAGCGGTTTCGCCCGGGAAGCATCGAACCCGGCGTTTCTGGTGGCTCAAGCGCAGGGCGCTTCTTTAGGCCAGATTGCCCAGTGTGAGGCAACCAATGATCTCTACTCAAGGCTGGCGGACCCCCTTCCGGCCTCCGATTGCTCCCAGTTCCTCTTCAGCGAAGCCCAACGCCGTCGCGTGATCAACCAGAACAACGCTTTTCCATTCGATTTTGTCCGACAGCCGCCCTCGGCATCGCTGTCCATCAGCATCCCCATCTTCCAGGGGCGCCGGAGACAGCGGGACCTGGAAACCGCCCGCATCGCCGAAGACGACGTCCAGTACCAAGTCAGGAATTCCGAGTTGGCCCTGAAGGCCGATATCGCCAGTGGGTTGGCAAACCTCTCGACGGCTTATGAGGCCGCCCTGATCGAGGAGGAAAACCAGGTCTGGGCAGACGAGCAGTTACGACTGGCCCAGGAACGTTATCGCCTGGGTCTGGCTACCTTTCTTGAGCTTGTAGAAGCCGAGACCGTGAAAGCAGGGGCCGATCGGGATCGAATCGCAGCCATCTTCGCATACCACGATGCGTTGGCCAGTCTGGAAAACGTGGTTGGGACATCCCTTCGGGCGCCATAGGGCGAACCGGAAAGGCTATAGATACATGACCACACGCGGGAAGATCATCACCGGGGTAGTGCTGGTCCTTGTCCTGGGCACGGCTACCGTCATCAGCATTGTCCAGGGCCGGAGCGGGCGGGGGTTGGAGGTCCGTATGGAGGAGGTCGTCCATCGGGACCTGGTCGCCACCGTGACCGTTAGTGGAAACGTCCGGGCTCGGCGGGCCGTGGACATTAGCGCCGACGTGATGGGACGGATCATCGAGCTAAACGTGGAAGAGGGGGATGATGTCATCGAGGGAGAGACCCTTCTGCGCATCGATCCCAGTCAGTTGGAGGCCGCCGTTTCCCGGGCCCAGGCGACTCTCAACCAGGCCCGAGCGCAGACAGCGCAACAGCGTGCCAGCCTTCTCCGCTCGGACCGGGACAACACCAGGATGTCTTCCCTCTGGGCCCGGGATTCCACCCTGGTCTCCCGCCAGCAGGTGGAAGATGCAGCCACCAACCTGGAGGTGGCGCAGGCACTCTTCGAGGCGGCAGAGTTCGGTGTGTCACAGGCCGACGCGGCCCTGGATGAGGCCCGGGACCAGCTGGCCAAGACCATCATCCTGGCGCCCATGTCGGGGAAGGTCACCCGGCTGAATGTGGAGGCCGGGGAGACGGTGGTCCTGGGAACCATGAACAACCCGGGGAGCCTGATCTTGACCATCAGTGACCTCTCGGTGATCGAGGTCGTCATGGAGGTGGACGAGACCGACGTCCCTGGGATCACCCTCGGTGACAGCGCGGTAGTGGAGCTCGATGCTTACCCTGACCGGCAGTTTTTCGGTCGTGTGACGGAGATTGGGCAGAGTTCCATCACCCCACCTTCTCAAACCGTAGGCAGTGCAACCATCGACTTCGAGGTGGTCCTCACCCTCAATGATTCGAATGTTCCGCTTCGGCCCGATCTTTCTGCCACAGCAGATATCGTTACCGCGACCAGAATCGACGTTTTGGCCATCCCCATCATCGCTCTCACAGTCCGCCAGGAGGGGGGCGACCTGATCGAAAGAGAGGACACGGAGGAGCCCGGGTC
>JBDHGR010000194.1:0-16046 GCA_039589815.1 Gemmatimonadota bacterium
AGATCCACACCAACTCCGCCGTCCACCCAGGTACCGTCCTGCAGGAAGGCATAGCTGGCATTCACCCAGGGCTGGTCGAAGAGCATGCTGAAGGCGACGCCCCAGTTTCCAGCGCCCGTGCCGTTGGCGATGGTGATGGTCGGACCGACGTTGTCGATGTCGAAGACTGCCGGAGGAGTCAGACCAGCCGGGCCAGGAGTGAGGACGTACCAACGGCTCTCACTGTCCAGCGTGAACATGGCTCCGAGGGCCGACCAGGCGGCAGGCAGGGTGACCGGAGTTCCGTCGGGGCCAAGTGCTACACCGGTGTAACCAGCCGGCAGAGCAATCCCTGGACCCTGGTTGATGGCCTCGGTGGTGGCACAAGCCCATGTGTTGCTGAGCGTGATCCCCGTGGCGGCCGTACCGACCACGGCTCCAACGCCACCAGCCCCACAAGCGGTCCAGGAAGCGGTCTGTACTGTGGTGCTGAAGGAGATGTAGATGGGGCCGTCATACATCAGGCCACCGGTGTCCCAAACGTTTCCACCCACCGTAATGGGGGATCCACCCTCACCGTCCCTGGTGACGATGCCAGGAATCAGGCCACCGTCGGAGGACATGAGGACGTCGACGTTGTTCATGATTACCGGAACGTCGTTGGTCGGGATGGGAGCCTCGACACCAACCTCATACAGATTGGCCGAGACGTTGGCCCCACCGTTGAACACGACCGGCACATAGGTGTTGTCACCCATGCGGACCTGGTTCGTCGGCACGTTCAGCGTGATGACTTCTTCCTCACCAGTCGCTTCGGCAGGAGCCGGAGGAGCGGCGAAGGTCTGGGAGGCCACAACCGCATCGTCGATGAGAATATCGACCTTATCCAGATCCCTGTCCCCACGGGTCACATTGAGAGTGACCTCGATCTGACCGGCCACGTTGGTCAGAACGATGGGTGCTCCACCCTGAGTGATGGATTGGATCGTGACGGTGGCGGGCTCAACCGGGCCGACCCCAGCGAAGTTCACAACCTCGTTTTCGCCCGGATCCACCGTGAGGGGGCCCTTCGACACGACGTCGAAAGCGGCTTCCGCAGGCGGAGTGATGGTGACGGTGTAGGAGCCTGGTACCAGGTTGTTGAAGGCATAAGCACCGCCGGGGCCTGTCTCGGTGGCGCCCGTTGCATCACCCGTGAGGGCGACGGCGATCCCGGCTGTCCCAACGTTGTCGATGGTGACGGCACCGGTGATCATGCCCAGCTGCACGGCCTCACCAGGGAACGAGGCGGTCTGGGTCTGGCCCGTACCGACCGTCACGTCGACAGAGGTCGCCGCGAAGGTAACCCCGGCTGGAGCAGTGATTGCGACGGTGTAGGTCCCACCGCGGAGACCCGAAGCGACGTACATACCCGCCGCGTCCGTCACATAGCTGCCGCTGAAGGTGTCAGGACCGCCAGTAACCGAAACGGCTACGCCGGCGAGAGGGGCGCCGCTGGCACTTACCACACCAGTGATGGCAGAGGTTTTGATGTAGGAGCCAGGGAAGTCCACCGTCTGCGTCTCACCGTTGACGGTGATGGTGGTCGTTCTTGCGGTCTGGCCCCAGGAAACATCGGGTTGTGACGAGGGATCAATGGAAACCCCGTAGCTGCCTTCAGGCACGTTGGTAAACGTGAACGTGCCGCCGGCACCCGTCGCAGCGGATTGATCGACGGGTCCGACCAGCGATACAGCCACGCCGGAAAGACCCTCGCCATCAGCCGAAACCGTACCCGTCACGGTCCCGATAATGACTGGATCCACTACGGGATCACTGTCCTCGTCACAGGCGGTCAGCGGCATTGCCACCAACGCGGCCATGAGGAGATACCGAAGGTGCTTCATGGTGTGTCCATCCATTTCTGGAGGTTACGAAGTGCCCGCTGGCCGCCGACCTCTCTCGAGCCTCGAACTCGCCAACCCCGACTATTTGTCAGGGGCCCCAAAGGGGCGGGAAAATACCATAGGTTCGGGCTGCAATAACGATGCCATACATGCAAAGAGCGTAAGCCTTTTCATACAAAGAACTTACGTCATCCACGGAGCCCAGGTTTCTTTACAGTTTTCTGACACACCCTCAGATTTCTGATGGTATTCCAGAAATCACCTGAAAGCCCCTCTCAGCAGGGCAAATCAGGGTCCTGCTCCAGGAACTCTTCGGCCATATCAACGAACTCCCTCGTTCCGAGGAACAGAGGGGTGCGCTGATGGAGGGAACCCGGTTCGATATCCAGGATGTCCCTCTCCCCATCTGACGCCCTCCCACCGGCCTGTTCGCAGATCAGGGCCATGGGCGCTGCCTCGTACAAAAGGCGGAGCTTCCCTTGAGGGCTGGCCGAGTCTCGGGGATACATAAAAATCCCTCCCTTGAGCAGGGTCCGGTGGAAGTCCGCCACCAGGGAACCGATATAACGGGAGCGGAAGGGCTGCATCTCCTTGTCACCCATCCCCTTCAGGCACGCAACCATCCGTTGCTGGCCCCTGGACCACTTTTGGAAATAGGCTTCATTCACCGAATAGTACCGCTGCGGAGGTTCGGGAAGACGGATGTTTTGATGGCTGCGGAGGAATTCTCCGATGGAGGGATCCAATGTGAAACCATGTACTCCGGTCCCACTGGAGTACACCATCATCGTAGAGGACCCGTACAGGACGTACCCGCCAGCCACCATGACCCGGCCGGGTTGGAGGCAATCCTCGAGGGTGCCCCGCTCCCCACTGGAAACCTTCCGGTAGATGGAAAAGATCGTCCCGATGGACACGTTCACGTCGATGTTCGACGACCCGTCCAGAGGATCGAACACCAGGACATAATCGCCCACGGGGAATTCTTCCGGGATGGGGATGATCTCCTCTTCCTCCTCCGAGACCATGCAGCAGAGGTTTCCGCTGTGGTCCATGGAGTTGTAGATCACCTCCTGCGCGAACTCGTCCAGTTTCTCCACCTGTTCCCCCTGAACATTCTCCCGCCCTGCTTTACCCAGAATGTCCACGAGTCCCGCCTTCGCCACCTCCCTTTGGATCAGCTTTGCCGCCAGAGCCAGATCGGTGAGGATGTTGGAGAGGCGGCCGGTAGCCTCGGGGAATTTCCGCTCCTCCTGCATGATGTGCCGATCGATGGTTACGACAGCACTGTCCGCCATGGCCCCTTACTCTCTCCCGGAGTGAAAGAAACCGAGCCCCTTTCTGGGACAGGGAGCTCACCAGACCTCTTAATTGATTGTATACCTCCCGAGACGCGGGAGGCAACAGAACTGCCCCTCATTGGAACTGGGAGGACACGGAATAGGTGCCGTCCCGGCGGGCCTTGACGGTCAGTGTCCCGTGAAGGTCCGTTCGAAAAACCCGGGCTCCGGTTTCCCTGAGGCGAGCCAGGACTTCCGGGTGGGGATGTCCGAATCGGTTCCTCCGACCCACTGATATCAAGGCAGCTTCCGGGTTCGTCCTGGAGACCAGCTCGTAGGTCGTGGAAGTGGTGCTACCATGGTGACCTACCTTCAGGACCTGAAACCTCGGGGCAAGGAGTCGCGGGAGGAACCGCTCCTCGGAAGCCGCCGGTGCGTCACCAGCCAAGAGCAGGGCGAACGCCCCGAACCGCACCTCCAAGACAAGAGAAGCTGCATTGTTCCCCTCCCCTGCTCCGTCCTCGGCGGGCACCTCGGGGGCCAGGAACCGGAGCGCCATCCCGTCGAGATCCAGGGAGTCTCCAGCCTCGGCGATTTTCCAGGGCAAACCCAGGTCCCTTGCCGCAGACAGGGCATCCAGGAAGACCTCCGTGCCGGCCGGTATCCCCGGGTCCAGCACCACATTCACACGGAAGTTCTCCAGAATGGATGCGGCTCCCCCCACGTGGTCCATGTCGGGGTGGGTCAGGATCATGAGATCCAAACTCTCCACTCCCCTCCGTCTCAGATAGGGAAGGATGGTCCTGGCTCCGGCGTCAAAAGTCCTGGACCTGGGCCCCGCGTCAACCAGGACCCACCGACCGGCGGGAGATCTGAGAAGGGCGGCGTCACCCTGCCCGACATCCAAAACCACCAGCTCCACGACCCCCAGGTTGAGGAACCGCACCGCAGGGGGGCCAAACAACACCCCCGCAACCACTGCACTTCCCAAGAATCCGGTTCGCCCCCACCTGGGGACCCAAGTCCCAACCGTCAGCAGAAGGCCAGACACCACGAGGGCCAATGTTGCCCACACGACGGTGGGTTGAGGAATCCACACGGATGCAAATGGAAGGCCTCCAGCCCACCCGACCACCGCCGATATCAGGCCCAGGACAACCTCTACGCCGGAGGCCAGAAAACGGGCCACCGCCGGTTGGACCATGGAGAGTAGGAGGCTTGCGAAGACTCCGGGAATGGCCACCGAAACCAGTGGGGCGACAAGGAACGTCAAAGGGATTCCAATCAGCGATACCCGCCCGAAGTGCCAGGCCACCAACGGGAGGGTTGCAACGGTGGCAGAAATCCCTGCCGCGATTCCCTTGCAGAAGAAGAGAGGAAGCCTCCCGCCGCTGATGAGAGAGAGCCACCCCGATACTGGCCCGTAGCCGGCCACCAATCCCAAAGCCCCGGCGAAGGAGAGTTGGAACCCGGGCCGAAGAAGAGCCCCGGGATCCCAGGCCACAAAAGCCAAGAAGGCAGTGGCCAGGGCCCCCTGAGGTGCAACGGAACGGTTCGAGGTCCGCCCGAGAGCGAGAGTGGACAGGAGCGTCGCGGCTCTGAAAGCCGCATCAGGCACCCCAATGGCTATCACATAAAGCCACACACCGATACTGGCCCAGAGGAAGCGGGCCGCGTGAGGAAGACCCAGGGAACCCATGAAAAGAAGAAGGACCCCAGCCACCACCCCGACGTGGAAACCCGATATGGCCAGCAGATGTGCGGTTCCTGCCCTGGCGAAGGCCTCACGGATCTCCGGGGCCAAACCGTCTTTTCGGGCCCAAACCAATGCCGTGGCCAGCGGTGCCGACCGTGGGTAGAGGCTTTTTAACCGGGTTTGCACCCGACCGCCGATCGCCGCCAGGATCCCCCCAGTCCGTTGGTGCAACGCTCCCTGGGAGAGGGTCGGACCCGTGAACGCACCCAAGGAATCGACGCGTACGTAACCGGCACGGACGGGCGCCATGGAGCCAAGTCGTTGACTTCGCCGCCAAACCCCGTGGACGAGGAGGGCCTCCCCCGCGTCCAGGTCCGCCGCGTTCGACCGCTGCTGAGAGCCTTCCCTTCCTCCAGCTGGTAGCGGCAGTCACGGTACTGGCTTCCCTGCCAGACATGGGTGAGGACCGAACCGGAAAGGAAAGCAGATGAGAGGGCAACCCAGGGGACACCGGGGCGAGAGGATGGTCCGTTGAGAAACAAGCAGATCAGGAGGGGTGGAAGCGTCCAGAGAGGATGAACGCCGAGGTGAAGGAGGGTGGCCCCGGTACCTGTTGCCAGGGCTAGAGCCACCACCGGCGGGGATCGGGCTAACCGCACCACATCATCATTTTGCTTCGCTTTCTCTCCTCCGGAGCCTCGTTCCCTCGGACCTCTATTGGTTCCAAGGTACCAGGACCAGGTCACTGAGTCGGAAGAGGATCTCCATCCGGTTCTGTCTCAGGCACCGCAGCTTCAGGCACCGCAGCTTCAGGCACCGCAGCTTCAGGCACCGCAGCTTCAGGCACCGCAGCTTCAGGCGCCGCAGCCTCAGGCGCCGCAGCTTCAGGCGCTGCAGCTTCAGGCGCTGCAGCTTCAGGCGCTGCAGCTTCAGGCACCGCGATTTCTGGCTGCTCCGAGTCCTTTTCTTCGGCGAAAAGGTCTCGCTGATTCCGGTCGATCCAGGTCTGCTCCCTTTGGGCCTCCTCGGCGAGGCGTTCCCGGAGAATGCTCCGGACCTTCAGATCCGAATGCACCCCCGTCCCAAACATGAGGACCATTCCCACGAAGAGGCCGCAGAATGCAACCAGGGCCACCGGTACTTGATAGAGGGTAACGAACCCGAGGTTAAGGTTTACCCGGTGCCCGGCGTTGGCAGCGGCAAACCACATGGCCAGAAGGACCACTACGAGCACGGACAGGACTCCCATCAGTCTGCTCATTTCGGCTCCACCTCGGTCTGGGTCGCCACCAGGGACCCCACAAAGGTCGCGCCGGTGGTCCTGGTGAGCTCCACGGTCTGGTATGAGCCCAACTGCGCATCCTCCCGGGGAAAAACCGCAACCTTGTTCCGCCGGGTCCTCCCCAACATGAACCCGTCTTCCCTTCCCTTGTTCTCGACCAGGACCTCATCCACCCGGCCCACCTCACCCTCGTTGATTTCCCGCTGAATCCCCCGGGTCAATTCGATCAACTCTTCCAAACGGGCACGGCCTTCGTTCTCCGGGATGAGCTCATCGGGCGGGAACCTTGTTGCCGGCGTCCCCTCCCGTGGAGAGAACCGGTAGGTAAAAGCATCATCAAAACGGACTCTTTCCAAGACCGACAGTGTGTCCCGGAATTCAGAATCCGTCTCCCCGGGGAACGCCACGATGACATCGGTGGAGATCGCCATATCCGGGATAGATCCCCTGATGATTTCGACCTTCTCGAGGAACTCAGCAACGGTATGTCTCCGGAGCATTCGCTTAAGGGTTCGGTCGTTCCCTGCCTGCAGGGGGAGATGAAGTTGCTCGCAAACCGCCTCCTCCTCCGCCATGACTTCCACCAGCTCCGGCGTCACGTCGTTGGGATGGGGGGAGGTGAATCGAACACGCCGGATCCCTGGGATCCGGGCCACCGCCCGCAGCAGCCGAGGGAAATCCCAGCCACCCTCCCTATAGGAGTTTACCGTCTGGCCCAGGAGGGTCACCTCGGTGATCCCCTCCTCGGTCACACGTCGAATCTCCTCGAGAACGGCCTGGGGGCTTCGGTTCTTCTCCGGCCCCCGGACGTAGGGAACGATGCAGAAGGTGCATCGGTGATTACATCCTCGCTGAATGGGAATCCAAGCCGAAACAGAGGACCTTCTCCGAAGCTCCAGCCCCTCGTAATTCTCGGCTGGATCCAGATCCAGGACGGTCAAACCTCGGCCTCTTTCACGCCGATGCGCTTGGGGGGAACCCAGCTCCGCCGGTTCGGGCCCAACGCCGGGCCCAGCGCCAGGCCCAGCGCCAGCGCCAGCCTGTGTTTCACCGTGTTCGGCCGCCGCCCGGAGGGCCTCTGGGAGCCCGCGGTACCCGTCCGGGCCCATGACCAGATCCACGTAGGGGGCCTTCCTCACCAGCTCCTCCCCCATGCGCTGCGCCATGCAGCCCGTAACACCCAGGAGTAGCCCCGGATTCTTCTCCTTTAACCCGTTCAGTTGGGCCACCCTTCCCAACACCCTCTGCTCGGCGTGCTCCCGAATGGCGCAGGTGTTCACCAAAACCACGTCGGCCTCATCCGGCGTTTCCACCAACTCGAAACCGTTGGACGCAAGGACTCCCGACATCAGCTCTCCATCGCTGAGGTTCATCTGGCAGCCATAGGTCTCGACGTAGGCTTTTCTTGTTGGCGACATACGGGAATCAGTTCACGGAACAATGGGACAAGTCAATATACAGATGTTCCCCGGTCCCTCCGAGGCGCCCCCGGAGGAGTCCCAGGCTCGATTCCCTCTCGGTCTCGCCCCGGAACTCGGTTTTCACCCTCAGATAGTCCTCCGTCAACGCCCATCCACCCTCCCCCTCCAACACCACCTCGGCCGTCTGTCCTACCCTACCCGTCCGGTAAGCCCTACCCTTTTCCAGGGCGATCTCCCGGAGCTCCCGGCTCCGTTCCCCCGCAATCCGCTGGGGCACCGGATTCTCGAGGTCTTGGGCCGGCGTCCCTCTTCGAGGAGAAAAAGGGAAGACGTGGAGATAGGTGAAGGGCAACTCTTCCACCAAGGCCCTGGTGAGGCCATGATCCTCCTCCGTTTCCCCCGGAAAACCCGCGATGACGTCGGCCCCGAGACCCAGGACCGGGAAACTCTCCACGATCTCGAGAGCCCGCTGCCGGTACATTTCCCTCGAGTGCCATCGGCGCATATCCCGAAGTACGGAATCGGACCCACTCTGCATCGGCATGTGCAGGTGGGGCGCAAGGCGGCCGTCGGCGGTATTGAGAAGATCGAGAAGAAGATCGTCCACCTCCGTCGCTTCGACACTGCCGAGCCGAAACCGGACGTCGGGCACCTTTTCCAGCAGGGTCGCAACCAGTTCGGAGAGCGTTGATCGGTCCCTCAAGTCCAGACCGTAGTGGCCAATATGAATGCCGGTGAGGACCAGCTCGGGGTGGTTCAGGGCCAGAAGCCTGGCTTCCGCCACCAAGTCTTCCGGCGGGCGGGACCGGCTCTCTCCTCTGGCTAGCCTCGTGGCACAAAAAGAGCACTTCCGGTCGCACCCATCCTGGACCTTCAGCCACCCGCGGGTTCCGCCCGCCCGCCTTCGGAGAAGCTCCCCACCCACCGGCTCACCGTGCATGACATCCAATGGGACCCGGGACTCCAACTGCACCATCTGAACTCCCTCGATCCCGGCCTCACTGGGATGGCACCCGATTCCTTCAGTCCCCCCGACCGCTGCCCTGGCCACCTCCACCGGATCGTGGCCCTCCACGACGGCCACCACACCGGCCATCTCCCGATAGGTTTGGGGGTTCAGAGCCGAGGAGCAGCCTGCCACCACCACCTGGATTCTGGGATTCTGCCGGCGAACACGCCTGATGTACCTCCGGGCGTCGGCATCGGCTTGGTTGGTGACGGTACAGGTATTCACCACGCAGAGCTGGGCTTCCTGGGCGGTGAGCACACCCTTTGCCCCCAGGGCTTCCAGCTCCTGCCGCATTCGCTCCGTGTCGTATTGGTTGGCTTTACAGCCGAAAGTCCTGAAAAGGACGCGCAACCGTTCCCCCCTGGAAGGCTTCTTAGAAACTCCCCACCCGGAATGTCAACGAAGCCCTCCAGAAAGACTCGGACAAGGAGCCCGCGTCCCGGGATCCTTTCTCGAATGCCACGTCGATGGCTCCCACCAATCCGGTTTGTGGAGGTACGAGGTTCAGTCCGATCCCGCCGGTCAACACGTTCTCGGTTGGGTTCTCACCCTCGAAGGTGAAGGGCAGATTCGATTTTCGGGCACCGATGCGAATGGGAAAGTTCCGGGCGCCCATTTGTGGCCCTGCCCACTCCAGCCCTCCACCAAAGCTCCAAACCGAGCCTGCCACGGCTTCGGACCCCAGGAACTCGTTGGACGCCTTCCAATCGGAAAAGGACATCCCCACCAGGAGGGCAAGGCGGGGAGTGAGAATTCCCGAAGCGCCCAGCCGGAACTCCGTAGGAATCTCGAACCTCACCGATCCACCCTCGGTCCCCGTCTCCGGATCGGCTTTCAGCTCCCCCGACCAGTCTACCGTGCCACCCAGGCGTAGGGCCCGAATGGGATCCCATTGGAAACCCAACGCCGCCGTAAGGCCGCTGTACTGCCAAGTTCCCCCGATACCGAAGGGAGCCACACCGAGGACCTCTTCGGTATTGACGAGTCTCGTGAACCTCCGAGTGACCGAACCTACGCGGCTTCCGACGCCAACGCCGATGGACAAGTCGTCTCCGAGCCTATGGGCCCACCCGAACCGTACCGTAGAGATACCACCGTCGGACTTGAACACATCGGTAACGGAAACAGGACCCCCATCGAGGTCCTGGGTGGAGGCCTGCTGAACCTCCCACCTCTGGTCGAAGAATGAGGAGATGTGAAGGACGGCCGTCCCGTTCAGGGACGGGACCGGGTATGCCAGCCCCAGCTGGGGAAATCGGGTTCCCTGGGTGGTGGCAGACTGATCCGCAAAGCTCACATCCACCCATTGTGGCTGAAGAGTGATCTGGGCGGTGGGAAGGTAAATTCTCGCCGCCGCGGCAATGTCCACCGGAGTGAGGGATGGCCCGAAGAGTCCAACACCGACCGTCCCCAGCGCTCTGGCACGGGCATCCATGGGATCAACCGGCATGCCGAGACCCTGACTTCCCAGCAGGGACTGGCCCGAAACCGACGAAAACACGGAGGTTAACCCTAACAGGGCGAGGAAGAGGGCCCTTTTCATCGTATCAACACGTCTTCTGCAAGGGTCAGGACCAGCCTCAGCTCCGGCCCAGAGGGGCTGTCGGGGCCTTCAAAGGACGCGAAGGACAGGGAGGAAGGTTCGAAGGAAGAAAGAAGGGCCAGGGTGCGTGGTACGTCCAGGCCCGGGATGGAGCTTTCGGAAATGAGGTTCTGAACATATGGGCCCAGCTGAACCTCGATCTCGGATCCAACCTCCTCGCCGAACTTCGCGGGCGGGAGCAGGGCCCCAAGGGTCACGAGAAGTGAAGAACCCAGGGGAGACTTGGGAAGCCGGGACGGTTCCAGCACCGGACGGACATCCATGAAGAGAGAATCCGTGGGCAAGAACCCAGCCGGAGGGGTCCGGGTTGTCAGGACCAGAGAAGCGGAGATCAAGCTTTCCGGGGTCAGAGTAAGGGGACACTGGACCTTCAGGCACAACGACTCGGGACCGTCCAGCACCTCTGGCAGATTGATGACAAAAACCGACCGCCAGGCCGGGACCCCTCCCACACGTATCTCGTCATCGGGAGGGGCAAGTTCAGGGTGATAGATAAAGGTCCTGGTTCTGTTCCTGACTTCCAACTCCACGAGCGTGTCGGGATTCACACTGGGCCGGGTCACGAGCCAGAGGTCCAGGTTCACCAGGTCAAGCCGAACTCCTTCCGTGATGGCGTCCAACCGGGCTCCCATTCTTGCGCCCGTGGTATCCGCCCAAAGTGCGACTCCAGCAGAGTCAAGGTCGAATACGACCGAGTCCCCCTGAGACGGTTCCCAGAAGGCGGTGGCCACAGGCGTTACCGGTCCGGCCCCTTCCTCGGTCCACTCCTGAAACTCTCCAACCGTGTCAACAGCCACCCCCCAGTTTGCCGACACGAAATCCCAGTCCTTGGAAAGTGCCCCGACGGAGAGCTCCAACGATTCATCCAAGATGCTGGAGAGGGTGTCGAAACGGGCGACGAGTCTACCGCCCACGAAGGTCAGGAGTGTGTCAACACGCACCAGGCCGAGCGAGTCTCTTACCTCGGCCGAATGTGGGTACGGGAACCAGGAGTTCAGTACGCGGGCATCCAGGTTTCCCTCAAAAGCAGTGGCCACCACGTCGGTTTCCAACTCGAAAGGCCGACCGTACCCACCCCAAGCCTCCAGATTCCCGGCGAACTCGTGGAACGGGAGGACTACCTCCACAGTCACGGCTTCAACAGGGATCAGATCGCCCTCCAGGTTGGTGACGATCTCTTCCTGGCAGGCTGAGATGGTCCAGGATACCAGGGCGATGAGCCCAACCAATGCTGTTCGGTGCACCCGGTTTTGCATATGCATCAAGGGGTTATCCCCTTGGATCCTCCAGTCGAAACGGCTGTGGCAGTAGCTCCCCTAAGGTCCAGTCTCTGCGGCTCTCTCCAGCAAAGGAGACGATGGGCAGGTCTGGGGAGAACTCTGCCAACACTTCTCGGCAAGCCCCGCAGGGTGGGACGGCTTCATCCCCATCCGTAACCAACACCAGCCGCCGAAAGTTGCTGTCCCCCGACGCAACGGCGGCCACCAACGCTGCACGCTCCGCACAGAGGGTTAGACCCAACGAGGCGTTTTCAACGTTGCATCCCAGGTGAAGGACACCATCCTCGGTTTCGAGAACCGCCCCTACCCTGAATCCCGAGTAGGGAGCATAAGCCCTTGCCTGAGTTTCCCTGGCCTGGGCCAGAACTTCTTCAATACCCGCCATCGTCCGTCCAGATCCTGGGAAGCCTTCGGGTCAACCCAGTGAGGATCTCATAGTTGATGGTCCCTGCGTGGTCGGCTACCTCTTCCAATGGGATCTCGGCGCCTTCCGATCGCCCAAAAAAGGTAACAACATCCCCAACCGCCGCATCGGGCAACCCGGTAACCTCCAATACGGTGGCATCCATGGAGACCCGCCCGATGATGGGAACTCGGCGACCCCGCAGTACGGCTTCACCCCGGTTACCCAAGTGCCTCGGCAGCCCATCTCCGTAGCCGATGGCCACGGATGCCCATCGTTCACGGCCTGCGGCCGAGTAGGTCGCACCGTAGCCCAAGGTGGATCCGGGCTCGGCGTCCTTGATTAGAACGATCCTGGATCGCAAAGACGCCACCGGCGTCGGCCGGGGGAGCTCATCTCCTGCCACACCGCCATACAAAAAAATCCCGGGGCGGACCATGTCGGCAGCCACGTCCGGCCGGCGAAGGGCCCCTGGACTGTTGCAGGCGTGCAGGAGCATCTCCTCCGGCCTGAGCGGAAGCTTCTCAACCGTTTCTTTCAAGCGGCCCCACTGCGTGGTTATCGGACCATCGTCTGCACCGTCGGCCGAATGGAAGTGAGTGAAACACCCCTCCCAGACCAGACCGGGCCCCAGCAACTCCGCCACCCCGGGAGCCCAGGCCTCAACGTGCCGCCAATCGAAACCCGCACGCCCCATTCCGGTGTCCACCTCCAGGTGAAACCGGGCCCCGCCTCCCATGGCCTGGCTGGCCTCCCTGAGTAGGGCCAACCCTTCCAGGTTCGAGATGCTGGAGGTCAGGTTTGCCTCCACCGCGTCCTGATAGGACCCTCTGGGTAGAGGGCTGCCAACGAGGATTGGCTTCTCTACACCGTGTTGCCGAAGCTCGATTCCCTCCTCGACCGCGGCGACACCAAAGAACCCCGGGGCTCACCGATTCCCGGATGGTCAGAAAGTTGTCCCTGAGAGCGGACGAAGAGACGTCCACCCAGGCCCTGGCCCTCTTGTCGGTTGACATGGTGGTCGAAAGATGCGAAAAAAGACCGACACAGCAAGGGGCCCAAGAACCCTTTGCCTTCCCGAAAACCAAGGCGTTCAAAGCATGATCGGGGATCTCCTCCTATGACATCTTCACCAGGCTGCCGGGACACAAACCCCGGGGAGAATCAGGATCCGGAATCGCCAGCGGAATACAGTCCTACCAACGGGTCCCTGGACCGAGCCCTCACCCTCGTGTCCTTCCTCAGGGAGCACTGCCCATGGGATGCGGCCCAAACCCCGGAGTCTTTGATTCCCCACCTTTTGGAGGAAACCGAAGAGGTCGTCGACGCCATCCGGGCACAGAACCCGACGGAGCTCGAAGGGGAGCTAGGCGATCTCCTACTGAACCTGGCATTCCAGGTGGTGGTGGGAGAGGAACAGGGGGTTCTTACCCGGGAGAGCGTCACCTGCCGCCTGGAAGAGAAGATGAAGGCCCGCCACCCCCACCTTTTCGGCTTGGGCGAAAAGGAAGACTGGGAGGAGATGAAGGTCCGGGAACGCGGAGAGGGAACCAGGATCCTCCACGGCCTGGCGAAGGGTCTGGGCCCTCTCCTCAAGGCCCACAGGATCCAGGATCGGGTCAGCGGCGTGGGGTTCGACTGGGACGACGCCAGGGGAGCATGGAAAAAGGTCGCTGAGGAATTGGACGAGGTCGCGTCGGCCATGGAAACAGGAGATCAGACCGCCGTGGAGGAGGAGTTGGGGGACCTCCTCTTCGCCGCCGTAAACCTGACGCGCCTGGCGGGAGCCCATCCGGACACGGTCCTGGACAGAGCCAACCGAAAGTTCCAGGAGAGGTTCGAGGCCCTGGAAGACCTGGCCAGGGAGAGGGAAATCTCCCTCCCCGACGCCGGACTCGAAGTCCTGGACGGCCTCTGGGAAGAGCTCAAGCGGAACCGCTGAGGGCCGGCCGGAAGTGGCTCTTCCTCGTAAACGTCCAGACCTTCGGCATGGCAAGGGACCACCTGGTTAGGGATAAAGGCGGTTGATGAGCCGTGGGAAGGGGATGAGCTCCCGGATGTGCTTCCGGCCGGTGATCCAAGCCACTGTTCGTTCAAGGCCCAACCCAAACCCTGAGTGGGGGAAGGTTCCGAAGCGACGAAGGTCCAGGTACCACCCGTAGGCCTCCTCCGGGAGGTCCTCCTCCTGGATCCGACTCAATAACAGGTCCAGGTTGTCCTCCCTTTGGCTTCCGCCGATGATCTCTCCACACCCCTCAGGAGCAATGAGGTCATCACACAGGACTGTCTTCGAGTCCTCCGGGTTTTCCTTCATGTAGAAGGCCTTTACACCCTTCGGATAGTTGAACACGAAGACTGGAAGGTCGTAGTCCTCGCTCAGGAGAGTCTCGTCCGCGCCTCCAATGTCTTCACCCCACCTGAGGCTGCTTCCCTTTTCCTGCAGACGGGTCACGGCGTCTGCGTAGCTGACTCTCGGGAAGGGAGGGCGCACATGCTCCAACTTCGAGATATCCCTCTCAAGGATCTCCAGTTGGGGGCCACACCGTTCCAGGGCCCTCTCCACAATGTAGGAAACCAGCTCCTCCTGAAGTTTCATGTTCCCATCCGAGTCAACAAACGCCATCTCCGGCTCGATCATCCAGAACTCGGTGAGGTGCCGCCGGGTTTTCGATTTCTCGGCACGGAAGGTGGGGCCGAAACAATACACGTTACGGAAAGCCGGGCAGGCAGCCTCGGCGTACAGCTGTCCCGTCTGGGCCAGGTATGCGTTCTCTCCGAAGTAGTCCGTGGAAAAAAGGGTCCCGGCGTGTTCACCGATGGCACCGGAGAGGATGGGAGTATCGACCCTGACGAAATCCCTCTCGTACAAGAAATCGTGGATCCCTTGTTCAACCTCCGCTCGGACCTTCAAACCCGCACGTTGCTGGGAGGATCGCAGCCAGAGGTGCCGATGGTCCAGGAGAAACTCCACCCCGTGGTCTTTTGGTTGAATGGGGTACTCGGGGCTGGCTCCCAGAAGCTTGACATCGCTCAGGCCCATTTCGAACCCGCCGGGGGAACGGACGTCCTCCCGAACGGCACCCGTGACCTCAACCGAAGCCTCCTGGGTCAGGGCGGTCGCGACAGTCCACACCTCCTCCGGGAGTTCCTTCTTCACCAGAACGCCCTGGACGTAGCCCGTCCCATCCCTTACCACCAGAAACGCCACCTTGCCATGGACCCTGAGTTGGTCCACCCAACCAGCTACGGTGACCTCCTCCCCTTCATATCGGGCGAGTTCTCTCACTTCCACCATTTCGAAGCCTCATCGTGCCTGGGGCACCAAACCCTGGCGCACGGCCAGGGCGTTCACATGCCAGGAGCCGGTCCGACCGTGCCGAACCTTGGTCCATCGAGGATGGGGTGTCAATCCAGCGATCGGGGTTCGTGCAGCGTGGAACCGCAGGGTGAAGATCGAAAGGGTTTTGGGATCCCGTCAACCCACGCCAAACATCAGGAGCTTCTCTTGGTGGCGGGTTTTGAGAAGAGCTTTGAGCTTTCCATGTTGCGATGCCGTGAGCTCCGGATCCCGTTTGACCACAGCCCGCGCACGCTGTTGAGCTTCCCGGAGAAGCCCCTCATCCCGGGAGAGATCCGCGAAGCTCAGGATGGGGTCCCGTCCATGTTGTTGGGGTCCGAAGAGATCCCCCTGCCCCCGAATCTGAAGGTCGGCCCTCGCGATTTCGAATCCGTCGGAGGTGCTTCGGAAGATTCTCAGGCGTTCCCGAGCCAAATCTCCCGCCTGTGACACCAGGATGCAGGTGCTCTGATCGCCGCCCCGACCGACCCTGCCCCTCAGCTGGTGGAGTTGGGAGAGGCCGAACCGTTCGGCATGCTCGATCACCATGACTGTGGCATTGGGCACGTCGATTCCCACCTCGATGACCGTGGTGGCAACCAGGAGGTCGATCTTCCTGGCAAGAAAGGCCCGCATCACTCCTTCTTTTTCTTTCCCCGTGAGCTGACCGTGAAGAAGGCCCACCGATCGGTGGGGGAAGACCTTTTCGGAGATCCGTCGGTGCTCCTCCGTGGCCGACCGCAGTTCCATCTTCTCGGAGTCTTCCACCAGAGGGTAGACCAGGTAGGCCTGTCGGCCCGCCTCCATTGCCCCATCCAGGAACGTGTATACCTCTGACCGCTGCCCGGGAGCTTTGAGACGGGTGTCCAC
>JBDHGR010000195.1:0-7582 GCA_039589815.1 Gemmatimonadota bacterium
GGTCACGGGAAAACGGGGCATCGCCTCTCCTCTCGGACAGATCTGGACCTCTTCTAGATTTTCGACGGGACACACCAACTCTCGAAAAAGAGCGAGAAACCGCAAGCTTTTTCTTCGGAAGGGGCTGCTCGGGAACGGACGGAATCAAGTCGACCCCCCACCGCCTGTCGCGGTGAGGGGTCTCCGGCGATGTGTCGAAGTTGGGGGCTACTCCCGGGGGGTAGATGCGCCTGCGGCGTGCCCGTAGAGGCCCCTCCACACCCCGTCCTTCTTCCGCAGCACGAAGGTCATGGCCGTCCGTCTATCGAACTCGGATCCGTCGCGTAGCATGAGGGTCCCCGAAGTCTCTCCGACGAATAACGCCGCTTCCGGAGAGAGGACATCGATGCGTTTTGTCCCCCACACTGCCTCCCACGCGTCCCAACCGGCATACAGTTCCTGCGTTCCGTCGAAGTGCGCCTGGGAGTTGGGCCGGTAGGTGGTCCCGGCCATGAAATGTCCATCATCCTGGTCGAAAAGAGCAGCCACACCGGCGGCATCGAGGTTCGTGGCAGCTTCCAGGAACTGGTCGGCCCAGGCCATGACCTCTGCCTGAATCTGACCCCGTTCGGCGTTGGTCATTTCCTGCGCCGGGGGTGGTTCCGCAGCGCAAGCAACCATGAGGAGGGCAAAGCAAGTTAGGAAAAAAACTCTCATCTGATGACTCCCATTGGTTTAGAGGTTCACCTTATCTAATCAGCCGGCCCCTCCACTTCAACGGGCCCTGGGCCACCTGGATGCCCATTTTACAATTCTCGAACGAGGGAGAAGATTGCAGACATGGATCATCGACCAGGACTGACCCGAAGTCTACCCTTCGGACTCTTCATCGGGATGATGGCCCTCGATCCCGTTCTCCGGCCCTTGCTCTCGCCTGGTTTCGACGGAAGGTGGCTTTACGGAGTTCGGGTCCTTCTGGCTCTGGTGGCACTGGTCGCCCTGTGGAGACACTACACTGAACTGACCGACCCCTCCGCAGCACGGGTGACGGATTGGGCGCTGAGCCTCGGTGTCGGCGCCGCAGTCTTCGCTTTGTGGATCCACCTCGACTTCAAGCCCGTGGCCCTGACCAGCAGCGGAGGGTTCGATCCCTACACCGGAGTGGACCTGGACCTGGGGCTCCTAGCGGTCAGGCTCGCTGGAGCGACTCTTATCGTCCCGGTCATGGAAGAGCTCTTCTGGCGCTCTTTCATCCTCCGATGGCTACACCATCCAAGGTTTCTCTCCGTAGATCCAACCGCTGTGGGGCTCCGGGCTCTCATCATCAGCTCGGCCCTCTTCGCTACCGAACACCGGCTCTGGTTTGCCGGGCTTCTGGCTGGTTTGGCCTATGGGTGGCTCTTCCAACGCTCTGGAAACCTATGGGTGCCCGTCGTGGCCCACGCCGTAACCAACGGGCTTTTGGGCGTTTACGTGGTGGCCACCGGCACCTGGAGCTTCTGGTAGTCGGTGGTAAACGGTAACCTGAGGCGATGGGACAACTCTTTGGCCCCTTCAGGCGTCCTATTAGAAAGGAGTTCAGGAAGGCGGCCGACGGGAGGACACGAAGGACTCCCGGGACGGACAGCAAACTTCGAGAAAGAGGATGGGGGTCATGAGCAGGTTTAGATCAGATGTTGTGGCTGTCGCATGCATTCTGGGGGGAGCTGCAGTGGGTGTTGGGGCGACTCTGGCCAGGATGGATCCCGGTGAGCATGGTCACCCCGGGTGTGGTGTCGAACGAATGGCTGTCAGTCCTCGGATCGCCATCTCCGGAAGGGGTGAGGCAAGAGCCATCGTGGTCACCCCCGACGTGAGGGTCCACTCCGTCCAGGACTGCGGGTCCAATGTGCATGAAATGGTTGAGATCCATATGGACAACCACCTTCATGACTTTGAGGCTCAGCTGGAAAAGCTGGATCAGGTCATCGAGATCCAGATGGAAGGCCTCGAGGCGCAGATCGAAGCCGAAATCGAGGCTGAGATGGAGGCCCAATTCCAATTCGAAGAGGCCGTCCGCGAATTCGAGGAAGCGAAGATCAAGATGGTCATCGAAAAGGTGGGAAGCGGCGGAAGCTGAACTGAATCCCCCCCCAGCCCATTCTCCCCCGGCAGCGTGTCTGCCGGGGGTTTTTCTTGCTCAACTCACCCTTTCCTCCCTAGGTTCGCAGAACCCCAACCTTTCGGCTGCCCATGCCTGGTTCGACCTACCCTTCGTGGATCTCCCTCGCCCTCCGGGCCCCACTGATCACCGGCCTCTTCTGGGGGAGTTTCGGTGTTCTCCTGGCAGGATGCGGGAACCCGAATTCCGACAACGGAGCCGTGCCCATGCCCCTGCCTGAAACCATCGGTGAATGGGTTTTGCAGGCCGATCCCCTCACCTACGATCGAGAAACCATCTTCGACTATATCAACGGGGCCGGGGAGGTCTATCGCTCTTATGCCTTCAGCCATGTCGTCGTGAACCGCTACGCGACGCCGGCCGGCCTGGGCCTCACCGTGGAAGTCTTCGATATGGGGAATGCCGAAGACGCTTTCGGTGTCTTCAGTTATGCCAGGGAGGATGAAGAGGAAGGAATCGGGGCAGGTTTCGAGCGAAAGGGCAGCGTACTTTGTTTTTGGCAGGACCGGTTCTATGTATGTGTGGCCGCCGAGCAAAGGGACGAGGATCCGGAGGCGGTCCTCGGCGAGGTGGCCCGTGGCGTATCGGGGAGCCTGCCGGCCCCTGGGAGCCGTCCCGCTCTGATGTCCACTCTCCCGGAAGAGGGACGAATAGCGTACAGCGACCGGTTCTTCCACACCCATCAATCCCTGAACTACCAGCATTATCTGGCCCGGGAGAACGTCCTTCAGCTGACCCCCGAGACCGACGCAGCCCTGGCGAGATTCCAGCCCGGTTCAACCTACCTCCTCGTAATCAACTATGAGAACGAGGGCGACGCATCAGCGGCCCTATCGTCGTTCAGAGCTTTTCTGGCCCAGGACTCCGTGACACGAGGGGGAGCCGCCGCCGGCGAATCGGCGGAATCGGGGGTGCCGGAAACGGTAGCAAACCAGGACGGATCTTGGGCTTCGACAAGCCAACGGGGCTCGTTTGTGGTAGCCGTCCTGGCCGCCACGTCAGAAGAGGTCGCCAATGAGCTCCGGGCGGCGGCTTTGGTCAACATCACCCAACTACAAAAGTAGGGACCTCCGAAAAAGGAATGGATCATGGAGAAGGACAAAGCAGGGCTGACACGTCGCGACTTCGTGAAAGGGGTGGGGTTGGCTGCGGTTGGGAGCACCGTGGGGATTCCGAGTGGCGATGCCGAGGCAAGTGAGGCCCCACCGACTTCCGAGGTGCAGTCCAACTCCAAGGTGGTCTTGATCAGGGACCAGGGAGTGGTTTCTGGAGAAGGGACCATCGATCCCGACGGGATCCAGCAGATGCTCGATCAGTCCTTGACGAACCTCTTCGGCCTGGACTCCCCCGACGATTGCTGGAAACACATCATCAAGCCCGACGACATCGTTGGAATCAAAACGAACATTTGGCGATTCCTGCCCACGCCCGCGGAGGTGGAGGAGTACATCAAGCGGGGGGTGATGGTGGCCGGTGTGCCGGAAGAGAACATCGGAATGGGAGATCAGAACGTCCTGCGGTTGGGCATCTTCAGTCGCACCACGGCACTTATCAATTCACGCCCCATGCGTACTCACGCCTGGTCCGGAGTGGGCAGTTTGATCAAGAACTACATCATGTTCGATCACCCGCCCGATTATCATGACGATGCTTGTGCCGACCTGGCCAAGCTCTGGGAACTCCCGATTGTAAAGGGGAAGACCCGTCTCAATATCCTGGTCATGCTTACCCCCCAGTTCCACAACATCGGACCGCACCACTTCGATCCCAGCTACACCTGGCCTTACAAGGGCTTGATCGTGAGCACCGACCCCGTCGCAGCGGACGCCGTGGGGCTCAGGATTATTCAGGCCAAGCGAAGAGAGGCGTTCGGGGAAGACAGGCCGCTTCAGCCTACGGCTCATCACATTGAGCTGGCGGAGACGGTCCACAACCTGGGCGTCGCCGACATGGACCGAATAGACCTGGTCCGCCTGGGCTGGCAGGGCGAAGAGCTGATCTAGGGAGACTGTCCAAGTGGGGAGCGATGCCTCCCCGGGGCGCTCCCTCCAGGCTTGGTCGAGCCTTCCGGACCCAGGGGGAGACCGCCCACGGTTACCTCAAAACGATGATCGAGAACGCGTCGTTGACGATCACATAGTCCCCGTACGTCCTGACGTCCGTTGGCTCCCCAGGTGTATCGAAGGAGGCCACCAACACCGGACTCGTCGGCTCGGAGATGTCGATCTTTCTAACACCGAAGTCCTCGTCTGTCACGTATGCGAACTCTCCCATTATGGCGATGGAATTGATGAATCCGCCCAAGGCGAGGGAACCAGTGATCGAAGGGGATTCGGGATCAGCGATGTCGACCACCTGGAGACCTGCTTCGCCATCGGCGATGTAAGCGTAGTCCCCTTCAACCTTCACGTCATAGGCGTTGCCCGGTGTTTTCAAGGATGTGGTGAGGGTTGGAGTTGAAGGATTCGTGATGTCTATGATCTTCAAGCCGAACTCGCTGTTCGCCAGATACGCCTGGTCACCACTCAGAGCGAGACCGTAGGTCGAGCCCGGCATCTCCACTGAGCCTGCAATCGTCGGTGATGATTCGTCGCTGATGTCTACGATATGGAACCCGGAATTATCCGAGGTCAGGTAAGCGAAATCTCCCCTGAGGCTAACTGCCCTCGCCACTCCCGGAAGAACAAGGCGTGTTATGACGGAATCATCATCCCATGGATCGTTGACAGCCAGAACGTTCAGACCTGGACTAGACACATAGGCGCGTTGTCCCCGAACCGCCACGCCCTGCCCAAACCGCAGCCCAGGATTGGAATTGCCGAGAAACACGGGGTTGGCCGGATCAGCCATATCCAGGGTCGCCAACCCGAACCGTTCTTGGCCCAGCGTGTATACCCGGTCCCGGCTCACCTCGATTCCGACCAGGAAAGAAGCCGTGCGGTACTCCCCCACCAGCTGGGGGCTTTCATCATCCCGGATATCGACTACGAAGATCCCGGAGAAATAATCCACGATGAAGGCGAGTTCGCCCTCGATGGATACATCCCAACTTTCGTTGGGCCAAGTGTACTGCAGCTCTGCCCGCTCAGAGAGGGAGGCGGGGTCGGAGATATCGATAACTTTGAAGAGGGCGTCGTAGAGCCCTCCCACGTATGCGGTGTTGCCCCGAATCGCGATCCCCTTCGCGTATCCCCCTGTGGGAAAGGAGGATTCGAGGTCAGGAGAGGAAGGATCGCTGATGTCGATGACCTGGAGTCCTGAGGAACCGCTGGCCACATAAGCGTGATTCCCAGAGACGGCGACCTCCTCGGCTATGTCGGGCGTGTCGAAGGTTCCAGCCAATGCCGGGCTCGAAGGATCAGATACTTCGATCACCTGCAATCCGCCCGAAGCATCGGCAATGAAAGCGAAGCCTCCATCCAGAACGATGGCCTCGGCACTGCCCGGGGTATCCAGAGATCCTGCTACCACTGGCTGCCGGGGATCCGAAATATCGGCGATCAGGAGCCCGGTGGGGCCGTCAGCAATGAAGGCAAAACCATCCCGGACCACGAGGTCTTTCGCCTCGCCGGGCGTCGGGAGGACCCCGGTTACTTGGGGGGAGAGCGGATCTGAGACGTCGACGATCTGTAAACCTTTGGACCCGGCGGCCACAAAGGCATGGTTCTCATGAACGTCAATCCCGAATCCACCGCCCAGGAATAGCTTTGACACCAACCGGGGGTTGGCCTTGTCCGTGACGTCCAGAACCCCGAGCCCGTTCAGGAAGGAACAGTAGGCGTACCCATCCTTCACCGTGAGGTCGAAGGCCCTGGTCCACAGTCCACTGCCGACATATTGGATCTCGTCGACCTGAGATCCGGAGTACAAACTGCCGGATGCGATCACCGCTCCAACCACCAGGGCCGTGAGGAAAGATCCCTTGATCATCGTGACAGTCCTCCAGTTGTTTGATCCCTGATGACAGGTGGCCGGTCCGAAGGGCAACGGTCCGGTCAGATCAAAATGTCTTCTTCCCAGCCGATTTTGATGAGATCGATCCTGTCCAAATCGCTATTCCCGAGGCCGTGTACCCTGTCAGCGATCTCGATGTGTTTAGGGACGGGAGGAAGGGCTTTGGCGGCTCCCAGGACTTCGGTGCGTTTAGCCATGAGCAGCTTCAACCCAATGGCATCAACGGCAACCACGTCTGTTCCGACGATCAGGCCTTTGTAGTTCCAGACGTACCGGCGGCTGAAGTGGTGGGGTCCGCGCCCGTGGAACTGCGGAGTCAGCGCGGCAAGGACATGCAGGCGAAGCTTCCCGGCAACTTCCGGTAGAGTCTGGAGGAGTCCAAGGTCGGCGCAGGAATTGGGATGCCATTTGACCTGGCTGTCGGAGAACATGATGAGGTTCTTCATGCAGCCGCTTACGCCGGACAGATAGTGGGTCCGGAGGGGTCTGGTGTTGATGATGGAGTCGGCTTTCTGAAAGACGGGGTTGTTCCTAACCCCGAGGTCGTCGATGCTGATGTTCTCTTCGCGCACCCCAACGTCCAAGACCCTCTTCTTTATCGCCGTCTGCAACTCTGCCGGGGTCGGGAGATAGGACCACCTGTTCGATTTGATCCCGACGACCTGGTCGGCACTGATGATCGTGCGAAACGCTGCTACTGGGGTGTCAGTACCGAAGAGAGCCATAACGGCTTCGTCCAGCATCTGCTGGATCACAGCTCCGTTGAAAGCCGAGTTTTCGTCAAGTGCGTCGGCATCCCGGACCAAAACGACCCTCGACCTCTCCGGCCGCTGGCTCTCGGCTACCTGTGACGAAGCTCGGGACATGGGGATGGCAGCGCCTACGACAGCGGAGGCGCTCCCCTTCATGAAGTCACGGCGGGTGACAATTCTTCTCATCGGGATCCCTCTCTAACTGGGCTCAACTTGGGACAGCAGCTCTTCGGCTCTCGCCTTGCTCGGCGCTTCGAATACAATGGAAACGTGCCGGTCATTCATCTTTGCCATGACCCAAGTCCCGCTTTCAAGTTGGAACAGGTGGTCATCCCCGGCCTCGGGAAGATAAGACCTCAAGAATCCGCCAAAAGCTTCCTCGGCCCACACGGTATTTCCGTACTCGACGATCAGAAGCTTCCCGTTGTCCCCCGTGTCTCCATATTCGCCGAATACACAATCCGTCTCATCGCTCAGCTGAAGCACGTTCTCAGTGGCGATGAAGTACCGGTTGTTCAGGACCACGTCCGAGTGGAAGAAGCTGGTTGTTCGTTCGTTGAGACCCTCTCCAGGGAGGAGGTTGAACAGATCGGGTAACGGGCCGGTGGAGCTCATCGCCGCATCAACAACTTTCCCGATTTCTAGTAAGGCGGCGTCGGCTTCCTCGTCTACACCCATGTTGACCGCTGATACGAAGTAATCCCCCTTCCAAAACTTCAGAAGCCCTCCACCAAAT
>JBDHGR010000196.1:0-7580 GCA_039589815.1 Gemmatimonadota bacterium
GATATGGCCCAGATGAGCGAACTGAAGGAGGTGTTGAGGCTTACATTCGATGTTGGCTCCCGAGTCCAGAAGAAGCGTGGGATTGTGGGAGGTCGGAAGAACCGTCCCGATTGCAGGCCGGTCAACCCCAGTGAGCGGTCGAAGGAACAGGAGGGAGGATGCCATGACCGCGCCCGTAGACCCGGCGCTCACAAAGGCGTCCGCTTTTCCCTCTTTCTGGAGTTTTACCCCCACCACTATGGAGGAGGCAGGCTTTCTGCGGACCGCCACCGCCGGGGGCTCCCCGGGAATGATACGGTCGGGCGCGTGAACCACCGAAACACGGTCCAGCGGGAAATCCGAATGTCGAGACAGCTCCGCCTCGATCCGCCCCCGGTCACCCACCAGCAGGATTTCGCAATCCCGTTCGAAGCACTTGAGAGCCGCTACAGCCCCTTCGATCTCGTTGAAGGGGGCCGAATCGGTACCCATTGCATCAAGAGCGATGCGCAAAGGTTCAGCCCCGGTCAGTCCAGTTCAGCCTCAATAACCGCCTCGTCCCGATAGAACCCACAAGTGGGGCAAACTCGGTGAGGCAGCTTTGGATCGCCGCAACGCGGGCAGGCCTGAGTGTTGACGTCCTCGGCCTTGAAATGGGTCCTGCGCTTCCGCTTCCGCTGTTTGGAAGTCCTTCTTTTGGGTACCGCCATTATTTTACTCTCGCTCGTCGTTAAGCGCTCTGAGGGTGTCCCATCGGGGATCGGCCTCCTCGTGAGAGCACTCGCAGCTGTCCTGGTTCAAGTTGATTCCGCACTGGGGACAAAGCCCCTTACAATCGGAATTGCACAGAGCCAACGTGGACTGAGAGAGTACCACCTCTTCTCGAATCGCATCCACCAGCTCCAGTTCCCCGGCGCTCTCGGGGAGAGGGCGAGCCCCCTCCTCGTCTGTACCGTCGGACCCGCCGACGGGGGCGAAGAGAAGGTCCAGCTCCTCGTCCACGTCAACGGTTACCGGCTCCAGACATCGCCGGCAGTCCTGGGCCAGAAGGCTTCGGAGCCTGAGCCGGGCCAGGACCTCCCCGCTCGGGATCGATTGTACCTGGCCGAAAACAGAAAGAGGGGCTGAAAACCGAAGCCCCGTCCCCTCCCAGCTCGGATCGTCCGACGGGATCTCCGCCCGGATCTCTAGGCTCCCGTCTCGCTCCAAGCGAGCCAAGGGGATCGTTAGCATAGCTGGCAAAGATAGCCGAAATCGAGGGTTTCTGTCAACGCGAAAAAGCCTTCTTCACAAGGCCTTCCGTGGCCCCCACTCAACTGGAAAACAAAAGGAGATGGCCCTGGAGAAAGGCCCAGACTCGTCCCTGCGGCGACGACTCTATTCCGAAAGGCCCAGCACCTCCTGGTCGGAAAAGAAGAAGGCGATTTCCAGGTCGGCATTTTCGTCGGAGTCCGAGGCGTGGATCGCGTTTCGTTCCTTGTTTTCCGCGAAGCGTGCCCGAACCGTCCCCGGTGCTGCTTCCGCGGGATCGGTTGCGCCGATGGTATCCCGAAGGCGAAGTACCGCATCCTCGTTTTCCAACACCATGGGGACGCAGGGACCTGATGTCATGAAGGCCACCAGGTCGTCGTAGAAGGGCCGATCCCGGTGGACCTCGTAGAACCGGCCGGCTTGAACGGGATTGAGGCGCATCATCTTCAGGGCTAGAACGGTAAAGCCGACCTCCTCCAGATGGGCCAGGATCTTCCCGGTCTTTCCCGAGCCCACGGCGTCTGGTTTCACTATGGCTAGGGTGCGATTCATCTCCCCTTCTCTTTCCTTCAGCTTCTTGTGGGTGTCTCGTATTCTAAGAGCCTGGAACCGGTGTGCCCGGACCGCCGATCTTGGGGTGGTAGAGGAGTTCAAGGGCCGTCTCCGCCGTCAGGAACCCCACGAGCTCGCCTCCACGGACCACTGGCACCTGGCTTACCCCTTTGTTGACCATGAGATTCGCCGCCTCGACGAGGCTCTGGTCGTCGGAGATGCACATCACCGAACGCCTCATGATCTCCCTGGCCAAAAGGCTCCCCGCTTCCTTCGGCCCCGCCGCCCCGGTCAAGCGCTCCGGGACCAGGTACCGGATGGCGTCCCCGGAGGTGATGAGCCCAAGGAACTCAAGCTTTTCCCCCACGACCGGGACCGCCCGGAGGCCCTGGCGAACCATCAGGCCTACGACCTCCGATAGAGGCGTATCCGGGTAAACCCGGTATTTCAACGGGTGAAGGCCATCCGCTACCAGGAGCTGATCCTGAACCTCCAAGTCCATGAACTCCGAAAATGACAGGATCCCCTCCGGGGTCGCTGCATCCCGCAGGCGTGTCGCATTGTCCTTGTCCCGAAGAAACCGGGAAAGCGCTGGAATGGCCTGGATTTTCAGCGGTGAAACGCGGCGGGGAGAAAGGAGAACGAGGAGGATCGACGCACTCCCCCCTTCCCCTCGGTCTCCCAGGTCGAACGTGGCCGAGGCCGATCCCAGGCACCCCACGAGGTTCTCCACCTGGTTGGTCTGGGCAGCCATAAGGACCACCCATTCGTTCACTCGAACGACCTCGCCCCTGGTTTTCGAGAAGAACTCTCCGGCTAGGCGGGTGCCGGCCCCCTGACCAAGAGTCCGCGTGAACTCTAGTCGGTGAAATAGGAGGCCTACCGCTTCCTCCAACGACTCCGCCTCCAACGGGACCAAAATGTGATCCTTGGAGACGATTTCGGAGAGTAACATCCCTTACTCGATTCCCCCTTCAGGCGCCTAACCTGCTCAAACGATCCTTGATGAGGCGAGAAATATCGAGCGGCCGGGCGGCCACAGCGATCCCGTTCTCCTCGAAGGTTTTTATCTTCTCCTCGGCGGTTCCAGCGGAGCCGCTGATGATGGCCCCGGCGTGTCCCATCCGGCGCCCCGGGGGTGCAGTCTGGCCCGCGATGAACCCCACCACCGGGATGTCCAGGTTCTCACTTACCCAAGCCGCGGCCTCCTGCTCGTCTGTGCCCCCGATCTCGCCGATCATGACGATCGCTTCGGTGTCACCATCGTTTTTGAACGCCGAGAGTGCATCGATGAAGTTGGTGCCGATGAGCGGATCACCCCCGATGCCCACGCAGGTGGTCTGGCCGATCCCGCCGTTGGTCAACTGAATGACGGCCTCATAGGTGAGCGTCCCGGAACGGGAGATCACGCCCACCGGGCCAGGGGCTACGATCTGGGCCGGGAGAATCCCGACTTTGGCCTTCCCCGGGGAGATGAGGCCAGGGCAGTTGGGCCCCAGAAGCCGGGCGCCACGGTCCTGAACATACCTGAGGGCCCGGGTCATATCTTGAACCGGCACACCCTCTGTAATACAAACGATAAATCCGATCCCCGCCCCCGCGGCCTCGAGGACCGCCCCCACTGCAAAAGCCGGCGGCACATAGATGGCCGACGTATTGGCCCCGGCCTCATTCACCGCATCCTCGACGGTGTTGAAGATTGGCACGTTATTTCCATCGGGGCCCTCGAAGAGCTGTCCGCCCTTTCCAGGCGTGACTCCAGCCACCACCCGGGTTCCGTATTCCATCATCTGACGGGTGTGAAAAGACCCGTCTCGCCCCGTGATCCCCTGGACCACGAGCCGTGTGTTTTCGTCTACGAAGATCGCCATGGCTATGGACTCTCTCTTTTCGTTTCCGGTTGGATCAGGCCGGGTTGGCCAAGGCCACCGCCCGCTCTACGACTTCATCCATCGACGTTGCGGCCGACATCCCCGCGCCCTCGAGAATCGCCACCCCTTCCTCTTCGTTGGTTCCGGTGAGGCGGATGACCAGGGGAACGTTGATGTCGATGCGCTTGGTGGCTTCCACGATCCCGTTAGCCACGTCGTCGCAGCGGGTAATCCCTCCGAAGATGTTGAAGAGGATCACTTTCACGTTGGGATCGGAGGTGATGATCTCCAATGCCGAAACTACCTTATCCGGATTGGAGGACCCGCCGATGTCCAGGAAGTTGGCGGGCTCCCCGCCGTAGTACTTCACGAGGTCCATGGTGGCCATGGCCAGGCCTGCCCCGTTCACGCAACATCCCACGTTTCCATCAAGCTTTACGTAGCTCAGATCAGCGTCCCGGGCCTTGGTCTCCGATGGGGGCTCGGCAGAGAGGTCTCGATACTCCGCTATGTCCGGCTTCCGGAAGAGCTCATTGTCATCGACGCTCATCTTGGCATCGATGGCCTTCACCTCACCGGCCGGGGTGGAGATGAGGGGATTGATCTCAGCCATGGAGGCCCCAGCGGCTGAAAAGGCTTTCTGCAGCTGACCGATGATCTTTGCCGCCTGCTTGACCAATGCGGGATCATCGTAGAGAGCTGCCGCCAGCCAGTAGGCTTCATGGGGAAGCAGCCCGTACCGGGGGTCGATGGTGAGCTTCTTGATGGCGCCGGGGTTGGTGTGAGCCACTTCCTCAATGTCTACGCCACCCTCTGATGACACCATGAAGGTGACGGATTGGGCCGCCCGGTCTACCAGACACCCCACGTAGGCCTCCGTATCGATCTCCTCGGCCGGGGTGACCAGAACCTTTTCTACCGTCAGCCCTTTGATGTCCATGCCCAAAATGGCCTCGGCATGGGCCCTGGCCTCTTCAGCGTCGGAAGCCAGTTTCACTCCACCGGCCTTCCCCCGTCCTCCGGAGTGGACCTGGGCTTTCACCACCACCCGCCCCCCGAGCTCCCGGGCGATCGCCTCGGCTGCCTCAGGGGTTTCGGCCACCTCTCCCGGCGGAACGGGGATTCCGGCCTTCCGGAAGACCTCCTTGGCCTGAAATTCGTGAATATTCATCGCAAATCCTCGTGCGGTTCGAATACGTATCGGACCCCTGGTAGACCGATGGGAACCCGATGGCTCCCCGGCCCCAAGGACCCGGAAAGGTAGGTGTGGGAGGGGGGGATGGCTACCCTCCGACAGACCCTCCAGAGAGGTTCCTCAGAAGGTTTCGAAGCTCGTCGAGAGCCTCCCCAAAACCGGTCCAATCCCCGCTTCTCAGACGGTCTTCGGCCCGATCCAGAAGGTCGAGAGCTTCTTGTGGCCACTGGGCCGGCGCCGGAAGGCCTTCCGATTGTGCTCCCGGGGCCGGAGCCAAAGGTGCTTCCTGGCCCCCAGCCAGAGCCAGAGCCGAAATCGCACCTTCCAACGTCTCTTCCATGACAACCCGCCGCCCGTCACTCACCACGAATCGACGAAGTTCGGGGATAGCGTCGGCCTCAGCTGCCAGGAAGATGGGTTCCAGGTAGAGGAGGGTCTGGCCCACGGGCACGATGTGAAGGTGCCCCGACCAAACCTGGCTCCCTCCCTGCCGCCAGAGGGAAAACTGCTGGGATATGACAGGGTCCTGTTCCACCAGGGCCTCTACCTGTCGGGGGCCCGGGACCTGTTCCTCTACGGCGATGTCGAAGAGGAGCAAATCTCCGTACCCCTCGGGATCGCATCGGGCCGCCAGGATGGCCGTGAGGTTCTGCCTCCCCGCAGGCACGAAAACAGTGGTCAATAGGAACTCCGGATCTTCCTCTCCGGGGAGACGGTATAGCCCGTATTCTGGAACATAGGGTACCGGACGGGTCCCTTGAGCCAGCTCCTGGGGAAGGGCCCATACGTCCTGCTGCCCGTGGAATCGAGGGGCCGTCTCCTGGTGGTAACGGAGGAGAACGCGGGCCTGAGCCTGAAGAAGCACCCGGGGATACCGGATATGGGCCCTTAGTTCTTCGGGCATCTCCTCGAAGGGAAGCAAGAGGTCCGGAAACACGCCGGCCCAAGCCTCCAAGAGGGGATCTTCGGTATCAACCCTGAAGAACCGGATTTCTCCGGTGATGGCATCAACCGTCACCTTCACGCTGTTTCGGAGATACGTAACGGGACCGGCCCCGGGCAGCTGATGGACCGTGGATAGGGGGAAGGACCGGGTCGTTGTGAACCCGTCCAAGATCCAGAATATTCGCCCCTGGTAGACGACCGGATAAGGGTCTTCGAGGAAGCGGAGGAAGGGGGCAATGGCCAGCGCCCGTTCGGCGACGCTGCGCCGGAACACGAACTGACTCTCCGAAGAAACCTCGGAAGCGAAGAGAAGGTTGGCTTCCCTGAAACGCCAGGCCAGGGCCAGTTTCCGCATCAGGCCGCCCAGTTGGATTCCACTGGGGAGGTCCGAAAGATCCCCGCCGGACGCCAGAACCGAGTCCGGGTTCACGACGGCATAGAGCTGGTCCCCCCGCGAGCCGAAGAACACCGACGGTTTCGCCAGGCTAAGCTCTTCCAATCCGTCGGGACCCAGCGCCTGAGGACCGTTGGGGTCACCAGCGGAAACAGGGGGGATGCCCGAAATGAACATCTGTGGTCGGCCCTCAGGCGTACGGCGGTTCACCGCACTCGCCACCGCACCCATCCCCGCCTGGTAAAGAGTCCGGAGATGCAGGTTCTGCCAGTTGGGGTCGTCGATTCCCCCAGGATCCACCTCCCGGACGGACACCGCCACCGGTAGCACCCCGTTGGGGGAGGGGTAGCGGTCGATGGTCACGTCCTCGAATTCGTAATAGGGGAACCGGGCATCGACTTCCTGGAACGTGGTGAGAAGGGCTCCGGGCGTCCAAATGGGAATGCCCGCAAACTGGCGTGCGGCGATTCCCCAATCCGGCAAGGCCTCCAGTGAATAATCGTATTCACGGCTCTGTAGACCGTCCAACCCGAACCCGATCCGAGTGAACTCCAGGTTGGCATCGATGTAGGGGGTTTCCCGTTCCAGCTCGTTGGGCTCCACCTGAAAGCGTTGGACCAGCTCAGGGTAGAGCTGAACGAGGACCAACCCGCCCAGGACCACCGCCAAGCCCGAAGCGATAAGGGGAGTCAGGCGTTTCCCGAAACCGGACCACCCCATGATCCCCGCCGCGGCCAGGGTGATGAGAGCCAAGGCCTGGAATCCCCTGACCCTGGCCGATGCATCGGCGAAGCCGAAGATCCCTTGGACGTCAGAATTCCCATCCAGCATCAAAAAGTAGGGAGCCAGCCAGAACCGTCCCGCCAGGAACAGGAGAAAGAGAGCCCCTAGGATGGCCAGGTGTCTCCTGGGCAGAGCGGCCATCTTCACCCCTGTTCCTCGGAAGGAGAGGGACCCGGTGGCGGCATAACCCGCCGCGGAAAAACAGAGGATCAGAAAGAGGAGGGAGAGTCCCAGGATGAGGCCTCCACCCACGATGGGAAGGGCGAAGACGAAGAAGGATACGTCTTCCCCCAACCAGGGCACCGCAAGGCCCCATTCCGGGGAATTGAGGAGAAGGATCAACCGAAGACCGGCTGTCCTGGGAAATACCGCCCCCAACCAAAGGCCCAGGAGAAGGGAGATGACCACCGTGCCCAACGTGATCACCCGCTGGGGGAGCCTCTCTGCAATTTCGAGGTTGCCGAACTGGCGTTTGATCTGAACGCCACTCAACGTTCGCCCCACTACTCGGAAGCTGACGAAGGCCAGGACCGCCGTGATGGCGCCAGCGGAAAAACGCATCCCGAGATCGGCCAGCGTCCGCGTCCAGAAGACAGACGAGTACCCTACC
>JBDHGR010000197.1:0-7489 GCA_039589815.1 Gemmatimonadota bacterium
GCATTAATCACGTGAACTCCTTGAGCGGCTATCTCCTCGCCGACTCGGGAAGGGAGCTCATCTTCAGCATTCTCACCAATGGATCGGGGATCTCCTCGAGTTTGGTTCGAGCAGGAATCGACCGGGTCACGCAGGCGGCAGCCCGGCGCTGAGGCCCTCACTCCAGAACAGAAAACAGCTTAGCTTTCTTGGGCTGAGGGAGAACTCCCCAAACCCCAGGGGGTACCCTCTCATCCCGCGCCCGGACCCAAGGGCCAGCGAGGCTCAAAATGTCTTGAGACAAAGGGGCTTACTCCGTCTTTCGCCCTTGACGCAGAGACAGCGGCCCTTAGCTTTATGAAACTGAGAATCATTCTCGATAACAGGTCATGAGGAGCCCTGCCAGGGGTTTCCAACGACCCGACAACAGTGAGAAGACCGGATGAGCGATGCTCCCATCCTCCAGATCAGGAACCTTCACGCCAAGGTGGCCGAGGAGGGAACCGAGATCCTTCACGGACTCGACCTGGACATCCCCGCTGGAGAAGTTCACGCCATCATGGGCCCGAACGGCTCGGGGAAGAGCACCCTCGCGAAGGTCGTGGCTGGACACCCCGAATACGAGGTGACGGGTGGTAGCGTGACTTTCGGCGGGGACGACGTACTGGAGCTGGAGCCGGACGAACGCTCCAAGGCCGGTCTCTTCCTGGCATTTCAGTATCCGGTTGAGATCCCCGGTGTTTCCATCGCCAACTTTCTCCGCACGGCGAAGCAAGCCCATCTGCCTGAGGGAGAGGAGTTGGACCTGTTTGACTTTCAGGACGAGCTTCTGGACCGAATGAAGCTCCTGGACATGGATCCCACCTTCGCCGAACGCCCGGTCAACGACGGCTTCAGCGGTGGCGAGAAGAAGAGAAACGAAATCCTCCAGATGGCCATGCTGAAGCCCGCCATGGCTATCATGGACGAGACCGATTCCGGTCTCGACATCGACGCCCTTCAGGTGGTGGCCAATGGGGTCAACGCCCTCACCGAGGAGGATCCTCAAATGGGAGTCCTCCTGATTACCCACTACCAGCGCCTCCTGAACTACATCAAGCCCGATGTGGTCCATGTCATGGTGGATGGGAAGATCGTCAAGACGGGTGGCCCGGATGTGGCCCTCGAGCTCGAAGAGGAAGGTTACGCCGACTTTCGGGAGTTCGAGACAACCTGACCGCCACCCGGCCCGACGAATCAACCTGACCCCGCTCCATAGGACGCCAGCATATGCCGGAAAACGAAACCCTCCATGACCTAGGTCTCGACGAATACAAATACGGGTTCGTCGATGAGGAAAAGCATGTCTTCCGGACCAAGCCGGGTCTCACCGAGGAAGTGGTCCGTCAGATCTCGGCCCAGAAGGACGAGCCGGAATGGATGCTGGAGTTCCGCCTCAAGGCTTTGGGGATCTACTACTCCAAGCCCATGCCCACATGGGGGGGAAACCTCAGCGACCTCGAACGGGTTTTGGGCGAGATCTACTTTTACGTTCGGCCCCAAGACAAGATGGAGCACTCTTGGGACGACGTGCCCGAAGACATCAAAACCACCTTTGAGCGGCTGGGCATCCCCGAGGCAGAGCAGAAGATTCTGGCTGGAGTGGGCGCCCAATATGAGAGCGAGATGGTCTACCACTCCCTGAAGAAGGAGTGGGAAGACAAAGGCGTCATCTTTGATTCCATCGAAGAGGGGTTGAAGAACCACCCCGAGCTGTTCCGGAAATACTTTGGAACGGTGATCCCCTCCCAGGACAACAAGTTCGCCGCCATGAATTCGGCGGTTTGGTCCGGCGGATCCTTTGTCTACATCCCCAAGGGCGTCGAGTTGGGAACCCCTCTCCAGGCTTACTTCCGGGTGAACCAGGAGAGAATGGGGCAGTTCGAGCGAACTCTCATCATCGCCGACGAGGGGTCCCACGCGCACTACATCGAGGGTTGCACGGCACCGGTCTACTCCACCGAGTCGTTCCACTCCGGTGTCATCGAGATCATCGTCCATAAGAACGCCCGGTTCCGGTATACCACGATCCAAAACTGGTCCAACAATATGTACAACCTGGTGACCCAACGGGCGTTGGTTCACGAGAATGCCAGCATGGAATGGCTCGACGGAAACCTGGGCTCCAAGCTCACCATGAAGTATCCGTCCTGCTTCCTGGTTGGAGAGGGAGCCCATGGGGAGATCCTCTCCATCGCCTACGCAGGGAATGGGCAGCACCACGATACCGGAGGAAAGGTGGTTCACGCCGCACCGCGAACAACCTCATCCATTGTGTCGAAGTCCATTTCCCGCGGCACAGGACGAAGTTCCTACAGGGGGCTTTGCAAGATCTACGAGGGGGCCAAGCACGCGAAGTCCAACGTCGAGTGTGACGCTCTCCTCATCAACGACACTTCCCGAACCGACACCTACCCGTATATCGAGGTCGACGAACGGGACGCCAACGTGGGTCACGAAGCGACGGTCTCCAAGGTGGGAGATGAACAGCTCTTCTACCTCATGAGCCGGGGCATGTCGGAGGAGGAGGCCATGGCCCTCATCGTCCGTGGGTTCATCGAACCCATCGCCAAGGAGCTTCCACTGGAGTACGCAGTGGAACTGAACCGCCTCATCGACCTGGAGATGGAAGGATCGGTGGGTTGATCCATGAACGAGACCACGGCAATGGACCCGACGATTCTGGATCCAGAGAACACGACCGCCACGGCCCCGGAGGGAGTCACCGATACCCTCAACCGTGAGAAGGTAGAGGCTTATTCGGCCCCGGAGCCGGCTTGGCTCAAGGAGCGGCGCATGCACGCTTGGGAGGTCTACGAGCAGACTCCCATGCCTACGACCCGCCTCGAGGAGTGGCGCTACACGGACCTGAAGGAGAAACTGGACCTGGACACCCTGGCCTGGCCGGAGGTCACGGAGTGTGCTGACGATTTCGGCGCATGCCCGGAAGGGCTCCAGGAGGCCATGCGAGCCGATCGTGCGGCGTCAGGGCACGTGTGGGAGATAGACGGAATCGTCTTCCACATAGACCTGGAAGACGACCTTGCGGAGAAGGGCGTGGTCCTTACCTCGCTTCGGAGGGCCGTCGACTCCCATCCCCAGATCCTGAAGGAGTACCTGGCCACGGAGGCAGTCCCGCCGGAGTCGGGGAAATTCGAGGCCTTGAACGGCGCCCTCTGGACCGACGGTATTCTTCTTTTCGTTCCGCGGGGGGTCCGACTGGACCTGCCGGTCCGGGTGACTCGGTGGGCCTCTCAAGCCGGCGTTTCCATCTTCTCCCGAACTCTCATCGTGGCGGAGCCCGGGAGCCAGGTGTCCTTGGTGGACGAAATCCTCTCTGATGACTTCGACGCTCAAACCTTTGTCTCCGACGCCGTCGAGGTGATGGCGAAGGATGGCGCGCAGGTTCAGTACGTTTCTCTGCAACGCCTGGGCCGTGGCGCCTTCTACCAGTCGTCCCAACGGACGCTCGCCCAGCGAGATTCCACTCTGGACACCCTGAATGTGAGCATGGGGGCATCCACAGCCCGGGTTGACCTGAATGCCCGTCTCCTGGGGCCGGGTGCGAACTCTGACATGCTGGGCCTCTACTTCGGGGACGACAACCAGCACTTCCACCATAACACCAGCCAGGATCACGTAGCCCCGAACACATCAAGTGACCTCCTCTACAAGGGGGCTTTGGACCACAACTCACGGTCCGTGTTCAGGGGCATTATCAAGGTCCATCCAAAAGCCCAGAAGACCGACGCCTATCAAACCAACCGGAACCTGCTCCTTTCCGACGACGCCCGGGCCGATTCCCTGCCCAATCTGGAGATCCAGGCCGACGACGTCCGGTGCTCCCATGGTGCCACAGTGGGACAGCTCGACGCTGAGTCCCGGTTCTATCTCATGAGCCGGGGCCTTACCAGGGAACAGGCAGAGCGGCTTGTGGTCCTCGGTTTCCTGGGCGAGGTTCTCTCCCGGTTGCCTTTGGGCGGAGTTGTGGAAAAGGTGACCAACGTGATCGAGGAGAAGCTCCGGCAGGTCTGACGAAGCCTCGACTGCAGAGAGAGAAAAATGGCGGAATGGATCAAGGTTGCGACCCTGGAGGAGTGTGCTCCGGGGTCGCTGCGTTCGGTAATGGTAGGGGTCGTTCCTGTGGTGTTGGCAAACGTGGATGGCACTGTCTACGCTGCCATGGACCGCTGTTCACACGAGGATTTACCTCGTTCCGACGGGGAGATGGAAGGGACCACTCTCGTGTGCCAGTACCATGGAGCCCGATTCGATATTACCACTGGAGCCCCCAGGGGGCTTCCGGCGGTAAAACCCGTGAAGACTTTCCCCGTGGAAGTCCGGGAAGACGGAATCTACATTCAGAAGAACTGACCTCCCCGCCGGAGCCCGAAGGGCTCTGGCAGGATCTCTCATTGTGCTTGAAGAGAGCGGGCTGCCGTGTATCAGGCCGTTTCAACATTCGACGTAAATAAGATCCGGAACGAGTTCCCGGTCCTGAACCAGGTGGTCCATGGGAAGCCCCTGACCTACCTGGACAACGCAGCCACCGCCCAGAAACCCCGGTCGGTTCTGGACGTGCTGAGCAGGTACTACCGCGAGGACAACGCTAATGTGCACCGGGGAATCCATGAGCTAAGCCGACGGGCGACCCTTGCTTACGAGGGCGCCCGCAACCGGATAGCCGAATGGCTTGGGGCCTCGGAGCCGGCAGAGGTCATCTGGACCCGGGGAACCACCGAGTCCATCAATCTGGTGGCTGCCACCTGGGGAATGGACCAGTTGAAGGAGGGCGACGAGGTTCTCCTCACCGCCATGGAGCACCACTCCAACATCGTACCGTGGCAGATGGTCGCCCGGCGCACAGGCGCTCGACTCCGTTACATAGAGATGGACGACGAAGGCAAGCTCGTTCTGGACGATCTGGACGCCCTGCTGACAGACCGGACCCGCCTCGTCGCCATGACCCAGGTCTCCAATGCCCTTGGGACGGTGAACCCCGTGGATCGGGTTATCGAGGCTGCCCACGAAAAAGGTGCCCTCGTGCTTCTGGACGGCGCTCAGGCCGTTCCTCACATGGAGGTCAACGTGTCCGATTTGGACGCAGACTTCTATGCTTTTTCCAGCCACAAAATGTGTGGTCCCACCGGAACCGGCGTGCTTTGGGTCCGGAAGGGAATCCTGGAGAAGATGTCTCCCTATCAGGGCGGGGGGGAGATGATTGGAATCGTCGGCCGGGACGAAAGCACCTGGGCTGATATCCCGCACAAGTTCGAGGCGGGAACTCCCAACATCGCAGGGGCCGTCGGCGCTGCCGCCGCCGTGGATTTCATGGAACACGTGGGCTACGAATCCATCAAGGAACATGAGGTGGGGCTGCTCCGCTATGCCCTGGATCGGATGGGTGAGCTTTCGGACCTGTCAATTTATGGACCCAAAGACCTCAAAGAGCGATCGGGCGTCATCTCCTTTGCCCTTGGTGACGCCCACCCCCACGACATCGCTACGATCCTGGACTCTGAGGGAGTCGCCGTCCGGGCCGGACACCACTGCGCCCAACTCGTCATGAAGCACCTAGGTGTGGCGGCCACCGCCCGGGCCTCATTTTCGTTGTATAACACGACTGACGACGTGGACCGTCTTATGGATGGCCTCCAGGTGGTACAGGGCATTTTCGGGAGATAACGCCAGCTATGTCGGACTTAAACCTCAACTCCCTCTATCAGCAGCTGATCCTGGACCACTATCGGAAGCCCCGGAACAAGGGCGAACTCCCGGAGAAGACAGTGGAAATCCACATGGCCAACCCGGTCTGTGGAGACGAGATCCGTCTACAACTCCAGATCGAAGACGACCGGATCGTGGAAGCACGTCACGTCGGCCAGGGCTGCTCGATCTCGCAGGCCGCCGTCTCCATGATGACGAACCTTCTCAAGGGAAAGGGGCTCGCCGAGGCAGAAGGCCTGGCCCAACGTTTCACTGCAATGATGCACGGGAACGAAGAGGTGGTCAGGGACCGGACCATGGGGGACCTCCGCGCCCTTCAAGGAGTCAGCAAGTTCCCGGTTCGGATCAAGTGCGCTCTTCTGGCCTTCGACGCGCTGCAAGAGGCAATCAAGAAAGAACGGGCAGAGAGCTGACGGAGCGCACGCCGATGGCGCAGCTTCCCTAGGGCTTCAACACCACCTTCATGGCGGCGCTTCGGCGTCGATTTGCCGCCGCTTTCACCGCCTCCCTGTACTGCTCCAAGGGAAAGATGTGGGTCACATACCGGTCGATGGGGAGTGGCCTGCGAAGGAGCAACTCACGGGTGATCTCGAAGGTGTGAAGCTCCTTCCCGTCCCAACTCTCAGCCCCATACCCCAGGAAGCCTCGGATCTCCAACTCCCGAGACCAGAGGAAGGTGAGGTCCAGCTTCCGGATCTGTGCTGAGCAACCGAGAACGACGATGCGACCCCGGGGTGTGGCGAATCGAATGGCCTGATCCAGGCTCGATCGGCTACCCACACAGTCGTAGATGACCGGGAAACCCCCGCCAGAGTAGACCTCTGGCCCGGCCAGCGGTTGGTAAGCCATGGCCCCGGTTTCAACCAAGGCCTGACGGGCTTCGGGGCCGGGGCGAATGACCTGGCTGGCCCCCAGGGCCATCGCCAGATCCACTTCCTTCTTCCTCTTTGCCTGCACGACCAGATCCCCCCCAAAGCCCAAAGCCCTGAGGGCCCACAACGTAGCCATGGCAATCGGGCCGCTACCGATCACAAGGGCCGTTTCGCCACGCTCGGGAGGAGCATTCAAGACGGCATGGACGCCGATGGCGAGGGGTTCGATGAGAACCGCCGTCCGGTCCTGCATCTCATCCGGCACCAAAAAGAGTTGGGTTTCATGGGCGATGAGCCTTTCCCCCCAACCGCCGGGCAGATCTCTGTGGTATCCGATGGTCAAGCCCGGACCCATGGGGACATCACCAACCTTGAGCGGCCCCTCTTCCCCGGCCTGTTCACAGGTTCCATGGAGGCCGGCGGCACAGGATGGGCACTGATAGTCCTGATAACCCCGGATACCGCAGGAGAGCATGGGCTCAACCGCCACTCTTTCTCCCACCTGTGCTGTGGTTACTGCCGGGCCTACCTCCACCACTCTCGCCAGAATCTCGTGGCCAAGGACCGCTGGAAAGGAACCGAAGGGTTCCATGATCGGGCTGCTGGAGTAGGTGATATTCCCGATGTCGGAACCACAGATTCCAGCCAGAATGACCTCCAGGCGTACCCAATCCGGTCCAGGAAGGGCCGGCTCGGGAACATCCTGGAGGCGAAGGCCACTCAATGCCCCGTACCTCACGGCCGAGGAGTACCGGCCGAGGCTCTTCGTCAGGAGGAAGCGAGGCACGGAAACATCGAAAGTCACGGCTTTCATGGTCAGGAGTCTTCCAGCTCACGTGCGAGGGCGAAACGAGCTTCCCGACGCTTACGCC
>JBDHGR010000197.1:7514-10559 GCA_039589815.1 Gemmatimonadota bacterium
CCAACTCCAACGGAGGCACGGGCACGGGACGATGGTTGGCATCGATGGCCACGAAGGTCAGGTAGCAGGAGTTGGTGTGTCGGACTTCCCGGGTGAAGAGGTTCTCAGCCTCCACCCGGACCCCGATCTCCATAGAGGTCCGGCCCACATAGTTCACCCTGGCTTTGCAGGTGATCACTTCACCCGTGAAAATGGGCTCTTTGAAATCCACCCGATCGAAGGAGACGGTGACACAGGGGACACCGGCGTGCCTCATGGAGGCGACCCCCGCCGCTCGGTCGACCATGGACAGAACCACGCCACCGAACACATGCCCGTGGTTGTTCACCTGGTGGGGCATCATCAACTCTGAAAACACCGACTCTGATCCAGCGGGGGGCCGGGGATCCATGTCCTGACTCATTCCTGACTCCTTTTGGTCGCCGAACTTACCCATTGCAGCAGCCGCTCCGGTTTCTCAGAACCCAGGTAGAAACGGGTCCCGTCTTTCAGATGGAGCAACAGCGCCCGGTTTCCGCTGATCGTCCAGGCCCTCTTCTTCTTTCCTCCCATGCGGATTCCCCACCCCCCGAACTCCCCGATGGGGGAATAGCTAACCGCATCCGCGGTCTTCACATCATGGAGAGGAATCGACTTCTTGATGACCTCCAGGTACCCCCAACGGATGTCTAGTCGATCCGACATCACCCGGGTCCGGAGCTGTCCCATGAGGGAGTAGATGCCGACAGGGATTCCCACACCCACCAGGAATGAGAGGGCCGCCGCCCACGGAGGCATCTCCCCTGCCCCATCTCCAATGTTGCCTTTCACCAGCTCTGTGAGAGGAATCACAGCTGCCACCAAGGTGAGCAGAATCAGGGGGTGGACCCACCTGGCCCATCCTGATCTCTCTTCATAGAGAACTCGTTCTTTCATCGGATCATCCTCCGGAAACGGGTTGCCCCTCTTCCGCCCCTGGGCCCAAGATACCTACGAAACGACGCCAAAGAGAAATCACGGGAGCATCGTGGCAACCGAGAACCGAACCGGAGGAACCGCCAAAAGGGTGGGTTTCTGGCTGGGAGCCTTCGCTTTCCTGCTCCTTCTGGCTTTCCCTGTGGATCCGGGGAATGGGCCTGCCAGTCGGATGGCGGCAGTCGCCATGCTCATGGCGATCTGGTGGGTGACCGACTGTGTCCCCCTTTTCGCCACGGCGTTGCTTCCCCTGATTCTCTTTCCCCTCCTGGGGATCCTGAGTGGACGGGAAACCGCTCCCATCTACTTCAATAACGTCATTGTCCTGTTCATCGGGGGCTTCATGATCGCCCTCACCATGGAAAAGTGGAATCTCCACAGGCGCATTGCTCTGACCATCATTCACGCAGTAGGCGGGGGGCCGGCTCGCATGGTCCTGGGCTTCATGGTGGCGGCAGCCTTTCTCTCCATGTGGATCTCGAATACCGCCACGGCCGTCATGATGGTCCCCATCGGGCTGGCCATGATTCTCCAGATCGAAGATGAGTTCGGCAAAGACCAGGCCCATTCTTTCTCGGTAGGTCTTATGTTGGGGATCGCCTACTCTTGCTCGGTTGGCGGGCTCATGACCCTGGTGGGCACTCCCCCCAACCTCTCCTTTGTACGAATCGTCCAGATCCTCTTCCCCGAGGCACCGGCCATCTCTTTCGGCCAGTGGATGGTCATGGCGCTCCCCTTGGGGATCGTCCTGCTTCTGGCCGCCTGGGTCCTCATCACCCGGGTCTTTTACAGAGCCCCCGTAGAGCTCATGGTAGACCCGGGAGTTGTGGCATCCGAGCGGGCCGCTCTGGGACCGGTGACGTATGAGGAGAAGGTGGTGATGGCCATCTTTGCTGCCACAGCTTTCCTCTGGGTGTTTCGAGTGGATCTCCAACTGGGCCTGATCACCATTCCCGGGTGGTCCCGACTCCTTCCCTACCCCGAGATGATCGACGACGGGACCGTGGCCATCAGCATGGCCTCCGTCCTGTTTTTCATCCCCTCTCGTGACAGGAACAAAGGAGCCCAGAGGATCATGGGTCGGGACGTGATTCCCCGCCTACCCTGGAACATCGTGCTCCTCTTTGGTGGCGGATTCGCTCTGGCTGCAGGCTTCCAGAGGACGGGCCTGGCCCAACTCGTGGGAGACCAGTTTGCGGCGGTGAGCAACCTTCCGACCTTCGTGCTGATCCTCCTCGTGTGCCTCATGATCACCTTCCTCACCGAGCTCACCAGCAACACAGCCACCACGGAGATGATCCTTCCAATCCTGGCGGCCATCGCCGTGGCCACGGAGACCCACCCTCTCGTCCTGATGATCCCGGCCACCTTATCTGCTTCCTGCGCGTTCATGATGCCGGTGGCAACACCACCCAACGCTATCATCTTCGGAAGCGGCCGGTTGACCGTGGGAGAGATGGCAAGGATCGGGGTCTTCCTGAACCTCCTGGGAGCCCTTGTGATCGCGACGGTCGTTTACACGCTGGGTGCAGCGGTCTTCGATATCGATCCGTCGGTTCTGCCGGATTGGGCCGGATCCCTGGCCTCGGGAACAGGCGGCTGAGGAAGGCCCTCCAGGAAGCCAGCCACCTCTTCGTGGAGCCTCGGGCTCTCCAAGAGGTCGGTATGGCCCTCGCCCTGGAGAATCCGGGCCTCCACTCCTCCGGCTTCGGCAAGGAGCCGGGCCTGGCGGACCGGTACACTGTGATCCTCTCCACCGTGGAGAACCAGGAAGGGCACGGTCAACTCGCCGGCCCGCCTTTCCGGATCCACCGTCCTCCATGGTACCCCGGCCCGGTATCTCCAGAAAGGGCTCAGCCCTTTGATCACCCACTTTCCAGGAAGTCCTTTCTCGTTTAGGTGATAGGCCCACACCTCCCACATGTCCGCAGGAGCCCCGATGGTGATGAGACCATGGACGGGCGCTCCATCGGCCACGGCCAGAACTCCGGTTGAACCACCCATGGAATGGCCTATGAGCACGAGGGCCCGTCCCGGGAACTGGTTCTCAGCCATCCGGACAGCGGAGAGGATATCGTCCCGGAAGTGCCT
>JBDHGR010000198.1:0-7474 GCA_039589815.1 Gemmatimonadota bacterium
CTCTTAGGATCCTTCCCCCCCCACTCCGCGAGGTCTTCGACTGCCGTTTGCCTGCTGTATCCCTGGCATCTCCCTTGCCCGTTTCTTGCAAGTATCATCATTTTGCTTCTCGATGGCTGCCTGGTCCGCCCGAGCAGTCTCCCCTCACCGGAGCCTCCTCATTGGCTTCAAATAATGACGTCCAAAAACGCCTGAAGGTCGCTCTAGCCGGTCGCTACGAACTTCAAGACGAGATCGGAAGCGGTGGCATGGCCACGGTCTATCTGGCGGAAGACCTACGGCACCATAGGAGGGTCGCCGTTAAGGTACTGGATCCCGAGCTCTCCGCCGTGATCGGAAATGAGAGGTTTCTGACTGAAATAGAGACCACAGCGAATCTACAGCATCCCAATATCCTTCCTCTCTTCGACTCCGGTGAAGCAGACGGTCTCCTGTTTTATGTCATGCCCTATGTAGAGGGAGAGTCGTTGAGGGAACGCCTCAACCGGGAAACGCAACTTCCGGTTGAAGACGCGGTGAGGATCACTCGAGAGATCGCGGATGGTTTGGGCTACGCCCACGGCATGGAGGTAATCCACAGGGACATCAAGCCGGCGAACATCCTTCTTTCGGGCGGCCACGCACTCGTCGCCGACTTTGGAATTGGACGGGCTGTGACGGAGGCCGGAGGAGCGCGTCTGACGGAGACGGGCCTAAGCCTTGGCACGCCCCAGTACATGAGCCCTGAACAGGCGGCGGGGGACCGGGATGTGGATGCCCGCAGTGACCTGTATGCCCTGGGTTGCGTCACCTACGAGATGCTCTCGGGGGAACCGCCGTATACCGGGCCGAACGCGCAGGCCATCATTGCGAAGGTCCTTACCGAGCCGGTGCAGAGCCTCCGGAAAAGAAGGGAAACCGTTCCACCCAGCATGGAGTTTGCAGTTCAGAAAGCGTTGGCGAGGCTACCGGCAGATCGGTGGGGATCGGCGCGGGAGTACGCCGCGGCCCTTACAGATCCGCTTTTGGACACAGGTGCGCGCGGAATCCCACTCTCGAGGGCCGAGCAACCGATCCCCTTGTCGGCAGCATGGAGGGCCCTTGGGAAATGGGCACCTCTTGGCGCAGCTGCACTCTTCCTTCTTGCAGCTGGTTTGACGCGGCTTCTAGGACGTATCACTGCGCCGGTCGCCCAGCCCGGTGAAGTCACAAGTTTTACGGTTCAGCTCCAAGATGGGTTGATGTGGGGGGCGCCCTTCGCCTTGTCACCAGACGGTAGGGTGTTGGCGTACGCAGGGGGTGGGCTGTGGATTCGGACACTGGATGAGGTGGACCCCCTGGTGGTACCGGGCACCGAGGGTGCCAACATGCCGTTCTTCTCACCCGATGGGCGGTGGATCGGGTTCTTCCAGGGAGGAACGCTCAAACGTGTTCCAGCGACGGGAGAGCTCCCGACCACGGTAGGCGGCACCACCGGGGATGGGATAGTGGCCGCAAACTGGGGCGCTACCTGGCGAAATGATAGTACGATCATCTTCGTCGGTGACGGTGTCCGGTTCTGGGAGGCCCCGGTCGGCGAGGGCGCACCGAGGCCCGTCACGGAATTCTCCGATGGCGCCAACGAAATGGCCCACGCCTGGCCCCAAGCCTTTGACGGCGGCCGTCTGGTGGTTTACACCGTGGTTGGACCCAGCGGACTTTGGCACGACGCAAGCGTCGTGGTGCAAGACCTGGAAACGGGTGAGCGTATGACCGTCGCCGAGGGGGCTACGTGCGGACGCTATGTTGCCACCGGACATATCATCTATGCCGACGCCAGCGGGACTCTGTCCGCCGTCCCCTTCGATTCGAGGGAGAGGGAGGTGACTGGCCCTGCGATCCCCGTGGAAAGCGGCGTCCGGGTCAGTTCCACGGGTGGGGCGGCGGCCTACGCGACCTCTGAGGGCGGAACCCTGGCATTTGTCCGTGGCTCCCCCTGGGAAAACCACGTGTTGGCCTGGTTCGATCGGGAGGGACGGCGGATCGGGGAGGTTGGGGCACCGGTGACCACCGCGTCCCCTCGCCTCTCGCCCGATGGACGGCAGGTCTCCTCGTATCTGGCTCGGCCCGCCAATTCCGATCTCTACGTGATCGACGTTGAATCAGGACTCGAGACCCGGGTCACCTTCGATCCTGGTAGCGAGGACACTCCGGTCTGGTCGCCGGATGGCCGTCGTTTGGCATATACCTCGGCGAAAAATACGTCAGATGTTCGGATCGAGATCAAGGAGATCGAGAGCAATGCACCTCCCGAGCAGATCTACTCCAGCCGGGGTGGGTGGGTGTGGCCGTCTTCCTGGTCGTCGGACGGTCGCTGGCTCTTGTTCTCCCAGCACCAGCCAGGGGGAGATCTCGGGATCGGCGCTATCCAGGTGGACAGTGCCGAACACGTCATTCCTGTGGCTGTTACCGAGTACGATGAGACCTCTGCGCAATTCTCTCCTGATGGCGACTGGGTAGCCTATCAGTCGAACGAGACGGGGCGAAGTGAAGTGTATGTCGGATCGTTCCCGGATCTTTTGGGAAAGCGACAGGTTTCCACGGAAGGGGGCGGCAGACCCGTTTGGTCGGAGGGCGGGGATGAGTTGTTCTTCTGGCAGGGCAGCACGCTCATGGTCTCCAGAGTTTCGACGCCGGACGGCGTGTTCCGAAGGGAACCACCTCAAAGCTTATTCGATGTCCCTGACCAGGGGGGATCCTACGGGGTCACGCCTGATGGGGAACGGCTCCTGGTCAAGATCGGAAACCCGGAGGCGAGGATCGGGGAAATCCAGGTGGTGCTGAATTGGCTCGAAGTGTTGAGGGCCCAGGAGGGGACGTAGATGGTGAAGATTCCCCCACCGTCCCTTCTGCGAAGCCTGAGAGAGCGCAAGTTCGTTCGGAAGCCCTGACTCTCTCATGAGGGCGGAGGGAGGTCACCGTGTTGGGCAATAATCCAACCCGTCGCCTCCCTCGATCTTCCAGATGGATCCCCCGACTGTGGCATAATGGTGCCGTGACCGCGGATCACGATCTCTTTCCCGCTAACGCCTGCTCGTGACCAGGATGGCACCGTTCAAGTGGCCCATTCCCAGTCTGGCTGAGGCCATCTGGGAACTGAGATACTGGAGTGTCTCGACATTATCGGAATGGATGCCCCGAAGGGATTCGGCCTCACCTAGGCGGCTCCCATCCAAATACACTGGCACCCCAGTCCCACCGGAAACGCCCCGCACCTGAATCCAAATGGGTCGGAGGTTCTGAACGAGAACGTAAAGGTTGGATGGACCAGCCTCATCGATCTCGACGCGAGTGATTCGGTTCGGGTCTACCCGTGGCGATCCACCTTGGCCGGTACCGCAGGCCGTGAGGATGGAAACCAGGAGGAGTGCCAGGATTGGTCTGCGCATGACTCTATCCTTTCTGGAAGTTCTCCTACCGGGCGAAGACCAAACGCTGTTCAAGACGACTGACTGAACCGCGCCGGCATTTCCGGAGACTCGGTCGTTTGAGAGGAAAGGGCTCAGTCAGGACTTCTCATCAGCGATGGGTCGAGGTTGGTTTGGCCGGGCCCTTCTGCACCACGCTCAGTCTCGCCGTCCTGTCCACCGGTTGTTCACCGACCTCGAGAGGATAATCGACGCATACCTGCATGCCATTCACGAGGCCGGTTCTTCTGCATATGCCCCGCCGCTGGACTGCTTCAATAACCCAGACGTGGATCTCGCCCCGGATGGTTCCTGCCGCGGGCTTCAGGACATAGTTGACGTCATTACACCAGAAGGTTCTTTGCCGAGGGACTCGACCTTGTCGCAACTGCCCGGACAGTGACTCGCGGCAGGGGCCCGAGGGGTTGTTCAAGCTCATCGTGCCATCTGCCAGAATGTCCGCCTCAGCACGGTAGTCCGAATGCACGGTCCGTACGGTTGCTTCTGTGTCTCTTCGGTACTCCACCGTACCTTCCAGGTGATAATGGCCCACTGGCCATGAGATCGGTTCCGCCGGCGAATCCGACCCTCTCCCTGCGGTTGCACACCCGGCGACCATGGCCACCAGAAGCGGAAGGTAGGGGAACCCTTTTATTCGTGAGCCTGGCAACGGCTTCTTTTCGCTTGATCCCGGACCCTCGGCCCGGTTGGACTTGGATGCCACGTCGATGGCTCCAGTGAGAGTAGACCTCCCGTTTCAACCCGGTCAGCAGTTATCAAGCATGATGACGACGGGGTTGAGGATTGGGCAAGGATGGCAGCGTACGGATCAGTCCTGCAAGCCCAATCCCTCCGCTGAGCCCCAGTCGAAAGCCACATCCTTCGACAGACCGGTTCGTTGCAGAGAATGGTTGGTAGGGTTAGATACGTGGAGTCTTTCCACAACCCAGGAGGTCCCTATGCGAACCGCCTTAGCCGTTGCTTTGTGCATGGTGCCTGGAGCTTGTTGAACCACGCCGGGTTGATCGGAGAGGACGGTGGCAGGTCTTGAGAGGACTCCTCAGACGGATTCGTGGCATTCTCGGAACAGGTCTGACCTGGGCAGTCGGCTGGGCTGCAATCACCGTTGTGGTAGCGTTGCCTTTCGGGCTGTTGGCCGGACTTCCCCTCGAGTTTCTGGGTTGGGGCGCACTAGCTGGAGCTTACCGAGGGTTCGCCGGCGGTGCGGCGTTCGCCGTCTTCATCAGTTTAGCCGAGCGTCGTCATTCCCTTGAAGACCTTTCCCTCCGACGGGTGGCAATCTGGGGCGCATTGGGTGGAGGCCTGCTGTCCCTGGTTTCGGCGCCCACCCTGCTCACCTTCGGACGTCCGGTTGGTTTGGTCCTCGTTTCGCTCGCCGCCAACGGTCTAATCGGGGCGGGTTTCGCCTCTGGTTCCGTTGCATTGGCAAAACGGGCCGACACTGACCTGCTGGAAGGAGGCGACGAAAGGCGACGAGCCATTGAAGGGGGATAGGAGTGATTTGTCCTGTTTCGTAGCGATCTCTCAACCACACCCCCAGCTTATACACCAATAGCACAACTTATCCGCAAGGAGAGGCGCTCGTGCGCCCGCCGAGGTGGTTGACGACGGCTTCCCGGACATCGGCCTGGAAGACCTCTGCCATCCCGGTGGTACCGGGATCTGGGACTGCCTGGTCAAGGTTGGTTATACTTCCGATGACAAAGACGTTAGGCTGGAAGCAGTCCCCGGCGAGATATCTCCTCGCAGGGGCATGGGCAGTTCGAACCCTACGGCAGATCATGAACCTGAGAGATCGATTCCTGCGTCCGCATCAACCGCGATCAAAGCAGTTCTCAACGAAGCCTACCTCGGCCTGGGCCGAGGTCGATGCGGAGGGTCGGCTGGTCCTACCGCAAGATGTAACGGCCGGCTTCGGATTGACACCGGGAACCAGAGTCCGTGTGGACGAAGGCGAGAACCACTTGCGCCTGCACCGTCCGATCACGCAGTTGACCAAGGTCTACATCGAGCCCACGGTGGCCTGCAATCTGGACTGTATTACCTGTTTTCGTAACGAGTGGGAACAACCGGTGGGCCACATGAGCGATGCGACCTTCGCCAGCATACTCGATGGACTCGAGCCGCTGGATCCGATACCCAGCCTGTATTTTGGCGGAATCGGAGAGCCGCTCTACCATCCCAGGACCCCCATCTGGGTAGCTCAAGCCAAAGCCCTGGGCATCAGGGTCGAGCTGATCACCAATGGCACGACTCTTACCGAGAAGATCTCACGGGAGCTGATCGAAGCTGGACTGGATCTGCTCTGGGTCTCCCTGGATGGCGCCTCGCCGGAGACCTTCGCGGATGTGCGCATTGGGGCTGATCTGCCCAAGGTGATCGAGAACCTGGAGCGTTTTTCGCGGATGCGGCCAGCCGACCATCATCCGAAACCGGAGATCGGCATCGCCTTCGTGGCCATGAAGCGCAATATCGCGGACCTGCCCGCGGTCATCCGCCTGGGGAAGTCGTTCAAAGCCACCCGTTTCTCCGTGAGCAACCTCCAACCGGCCACCGCCGAGATGCAGGACGAGGCGCTTTTTGCCCAGACCATGCACAATATCGCCTATCTGCGAGCGCCCCATCTTCCCCGCCTCAGGATCCCGAGGATGGATATGGACGAGTCCACGCGTGGAGCCCTGTTCGAGGCCTTCAATAGCCAGCTCAACATAGAGTTTGCCGGAAACAACTGGAGTGGCGCCGGCGACACCTGCAACTTCGTCGAAAGCGGAACGACATCCGTTGCTTGGAACGGAGACGTGAGCCCGTGTTGGCCATTGATGCACACCCACACCAGCTACCTGCACGGAAAGCCGCGTTTGTCCCGGAAGCACGTGATCGGCAATGTGGCTGATCAGGCGTTGGGAGCCCTGTGGCTCGATCCAGGATACGTGGCCTATCGGGAACGTCTACACAATTTCGCTTTCGCGCCCTGCAGTTTCTGTGGGGGTTGCGATCTGTCCGAAGCCAACGGGGAGGACTGCATGGGCAACACGACATTCCCCGTCTGCGGGGGATGCTTGTGGGCGCAGGGGATCATCCAATGTCCATAATGGAAGTAAAGTTCTACGCCACATTGCGAGACTTGGTCGGGGGGGCCTCCGTCGAGGTGGATCTCGAGCCGGGATCCACCGCTCAGCAGCTGATTGAGGCAGTGGCCGCCCAACATCCCGCCTTGGAAACGGTCTTGCTCGACGAGAACAGGTGTCTCCAGGAGTACCTGAAGATGTTCATCAATGGGCGCGAAGTGGTCTACCTTGAAGGGCAGTTCCTGTATGTGCTGCAACCGACCGACACGGTGGACATCTTCCCTCCTGTCGGCGGCGGGTAGCGGGGGTCAGGGGGTTGTGAGCATGTATCGAGGGTCTGATCAGCCAACCAGGCGTACGATCATCCGAGAGGTGCGGGGGATCCCTTTTTTTCTGCTCCGGGAGTACCTCGAGGAGCTAGGGGGAAGGGCCACCAGTGAGCATCGTGTGGAGGGCTTTGGCTGGCAGGCGGAGTTGGAAAAGATGGAACCGTTTCGCCTTGGCTCGTTGTCGGTTGGGCAAACGAGGCTGATCCTCGAGATCGAGGATCAGCTCGCGGATGAGTTCATGGAACGCTTCGCGCTGAAGACGCTCAGGGCAGGCGCGTGACCTAAGGAGCCCGGATCAGATAATCTCCAGCTCCCTCAGCTTCGACTCCGGAACGACGCCGTTCACCCAACCGCGCTTCTCGTAGTATTCCTCCAGCATCTCTGCCAGTTCGCAAACGCTGCCTTCCGAACCCGGTTGGTCGGAGGGCTCTTCCGTGAACCGTGTGGGCAAGGTGTCGCTACCCTGACCGTGACCGGCCAGGTTGTTGTAATGGCGTTCCAGGTTGTAGATGCGCTCCCCGGTTTTCAGTACGTCTTCACCGGTGAAGGGGATACCGACCATGGCGGAATACTGCTGGGCGTACTCGTCCACCCCCTCGGCAAAGGCGCTGAACTTGCAGAGGTTCAGGCT
>JBDHGR010000199.1:0-7458 GCA_039589815.1 Gemmatimonadota bacterium
CCCGAGCCAGGTCGATGGGATACTCGGCCCATGGGAACAGGGGGGCGTTGGCGTCTTCCTCCGGCAGGGTGTTCGGGTGGAGAAGGATCTTGGTCCCGCGTCGGTGGAGCTCGGCCATGAGAGGGTCGAACTCGGGATCCCCGACGTACCTGCCCTGGACATTGGAAAAGAGGATCACCCCGGCCATGCCCAGGGTGTCTGAGGCGTAGACCAATTCTTGAAGGCTGCCCTCTGTATCGGGGAAGGGAAGAGTCGCCAGGGCCTCGAACCGCTCCGGATGGGAAAGGACGATGGAGGCCGCGTATTCATTGCATTCCCGGGTTAACTTCCGGGCCTTGTTGTCGTCGCCGAACCACACCCCTGGCGAAGAGATGGAAAGGGAAGCTTTCTCGATTCCCAGGCGGTCCATCATCTCCAAGGACCGCTGGGGAGACCACTCCGGGAATCCCTCAGTGTTCAAACCGGCGTCCTTCAAAGCCGCCAGGTAGGCCGGAGGGACCATGTGGTGATGCAAGTCCATCAAAGGCCGAGCAGGTGGGGCTTCTTCCTGGTTCGACATGGCCATGTCCTTTAAGCCTCCTGAGTCACCAGGGACGGCCTGGCCGGCCGCAGCCTGGGGAACAGGTCAAGCACGTTTTCCTTTTCGATCTGCTGAAGCTGAGACGGGCCGAACCCTTTGTAGGTCAGGAGAGCCTTGATGGTCTGGGCTGTTTGAACGGGAGGTGTCCACCCCCCATCGGTTCCGAACACGACTCGACCGGCTCCCACGAACTCTTTGAGAGCGGTCAGGTGGGCCACACCCGGTGCTGCCGTGTCGTAGTAGAGGCCCTTCAGGATCTCCAATCCCTGTTCCGGACCGTTCTCAGGCCTAGGCGGGAAAGCCGAATCGGAGCCCAGATCACCTAAATGGTGGGGATGTTCACGCCCCAGTCCTGCGGCAATTCTGTGCCCCAGGTACGGTATCGTCCCACCTCCGTGGGCCAGGATGTATCGGATATCTGAATACCGGGCCAGCCGTCCGGTGTAGAGCAGGTCGATGACGGCCCGAGTGGTATGGATGGGCCACTCCAGCAACGGGCTGAAAAGATCGTACCGACGATCCTGGTTCGGATCGTCGTGAGGGTGTATGAAGACGACCGCCGAGCGACGATGGAGCTCCGCAAATAGCTCTTCGTACTCCGGATCGCCGAGATAGCACTCTTCGATATCGGTCAGTAGGACCACCCCGTCATGCTTCAGCTCATCCAGAGCGTACTCCATCTCGGCCAAGGCCCCCTCCACATCCGGAAGGGGCAAGAAAGCCAGGGATCCGAACCGCTCTGGATAGTCTGCCGTCATCCGAGCCTGGAACTCGTTGCAGAGGCGGCTCAACCGTCTGGCGAAGGCCGCGTCGCCAAACCACACCCCCGGCGATGAAAGAGAGGTGATGGCCGTTTGGACCCCGGTTCGATCCAGGTGGCTGAGAGCCTTCTGGGGTGTCCAATCGGGGAACGGAACGTAGGTCGATCCGGTGATCCCCTTCTCCGCCAACGCCTCGACATAGGGCCTGGGAATGATGTGGTAGTGCAGGTCGATACGGTCATTCTTCCGATTCATGGCTTCCCCCTTTTGAGGCCATTCATTTAGCCAGGAGTATGCCATGAACCCAAACTGTTTAATGACAACGGGTTAGGTGAAACCTCATTTTGGCGGTTGTGGTTATTGATGAAAGTAGTTGCGGTATTTCACAAAACGGAGGAGATTTACAAATAACCACAACAAGATGACTCAGGTGAAAACCATGGTCGACGAGAACGAGTTCTTCCGAGAGGCGACGCTGAGGATCTGCGGAAACCTCCGCATCGAAGAGGGTCTCCACGCCTGCTATCAATACATCTCACAACACATCCCCGCTGACCGCCTCTACCTGGAGCGGAGCGAACGGGATCTGGGGGCTATGCGGATCATGGTCAGGGCCGATGCAGGAGGCGGTGAGCGGATGGATAGGCTGCTCCCCTATTCGGAAGAGGCAAGAGGGGCCATGGCAGAGATGGCTGATGTGTGGAGGGCCGGCGACCTCCCGCCGGTCCTGGTCATCAACAACTCTCAGGAAGAGCCTGTCACCCGCGGCATTCTCACGGCCCTCGGTGAGCCGGTGTCGTCGGCCATGAGTCTACCCCTGATCATCGAGGATCGAGTTGCAGGTGCATTAGCCGTGATCGCGGAAGGGGACGGACGATATAGCCCTGACCATGCTCGGCTCTATGCCACGCTCAAGGAACCTTTCTTCGTGGCCATGGCCAACACCATGGAGCACGAGGAGGTCGTACGGCTGAAGAACCGCCTGGTCGAAGACAACCGATACCTGAACCGAGAGTTGCTGCGGGTCCTCGGGGACGAAATCGTGGGTGCCGACTTCGGACTTCGAGATGTGATGAAACAAGTCCGGCACGTTGCCCCAACCGAAAGCCCGGTGTTGTTGACCGGGGAGACGGGTGTCGGGAAGGATGTGATCGCCAACGCCATCCACCTCGGCTCCCAGAGAAGGGATGGGCCGTTCATTCCCGTAAACTGCGGTGCGATTCCCGACTCCCTTATCGACAGTGAGCTGTTCGGCCACGAAAAGGGTGCGTTCACCGGGGCCTTGGCCCGGAAGCGCGGTCGGTTTGAGCGAGCCAACGGAGGGACCATTCTCTTGGACGAGATCGGCGAAATGCCCCTGGACGCCCAGGTTCGGCTGCTCAGGGTCCTGCAGCACAGGGAGGTGGAACGGGTGGGAGGGACTGAGCGCATCCCAGTTGATATCCGTGTGATTGCGGCTACGAACCAGGATCTGGCCGGCCTGGTCGAGAGCGGTCGCTTCCGGGAGGATCTCTGGTTTCGGTTGAACGTCTTCCCAATCCAGGTTCCTCCGTTGAGGGAGCGTCGCACCGACATCCCGGCACTCGTCCAACACTTCATCGAAAAAAAAGCCGAGGAGTTGAAGGTAGGCGAGACGCCGCGATTGGCCCCGGGGTCTATTGAGGTCCTGATGGCCTATGGTTGGCCCGGGAATGTGCGGGAGCTCGAGAATGTGGTGGAGCGAGCGATGATCCTCCATCGCGGGGAACATCTACGGTTCGATGACCTTGGCCGCTCTTTCTCACACCCACCTTCACTCGACAGGGCTGGAGCTTCTGAAGGCCAAGACCTGGATGCGCTGGAGTTGGACGTGGTTACCGCAAACCACATCCAAAGGGTACTCCGCAGAACCGGAGGGAAGATTCATGGCCCGGGGGGAGCCGGCGAGCTCCTAGGCGTGAACCCAAACACGCTCCGGTATCGGATGAAGAAGTTGGGGATCCCGTTCAGGAAGAACAGGGAGTCGGATTGAACCCCCGGAGCGCAGCACGGTCTTCAAGGAAAGGCGACAGGTCCTGAACTCCATCGGGGAACACCCGACCAGGTTGCCGGGGCCGGGCTGCGTGGAGCTGGGCCCGTCATTGGGCCGGTAAATCCCGGCATTTTCCGGCATGTTTGCCGGTATGTACGGCAGATCGTGCGTCCTGCCCTTGAAATCACGGCATTTTGCCGGGATTTGGCCTCTTTTGTGGGGGCCTGATAATCGTGAGGTCGGCACGGAATCAAGGCTCCCAGCAGGAGCCGGAGCTCTCGGGGAAATGTCGGTGGCGGCCCACGGGGCTCTCCACGAGGCGACTCTACGGTGACCGGATGAGGGTGCGATACCCCGGGGAGGCATGGAGGCGTAGCCGGAGCCCTCGGGGAGAGCCCCGCGGGCCGGTACCAAGATCAGCCTGTAACGTACCTCTCCGTTACATCGGTCTCCGCTGGTCCCGCTAGGATCCGATACTCATCCTGCCTCATGAGCGGGTCGTCCAGGAGGTGAACCTTCATCCTGGTCCGTTTTCGAATGGCGGGGAGGAAATCCGCTTCCTGCTCGAGGATCTGTAGAGCTACCTCCGGATGCAGACGAACCACAATCCGCCTTTCCTTCCCTTCTGCGGCAACGCGGTTCAAGCTCCGCTCCACCCTCCGTACGACGGTTGCCGGTGAATACACCCTGCCAGCTCCGCCGCAGTGTGAGCAGGTCTCGGTCAGGGCCTGAAAGAGAGAGGGGCGAACCCGCTGACGTGTCATCTCCACAAGTCCGAGATCGGACACCTCGAACGCCTTGGTCCGGGCTCGGTCCCTCCCCAGGTGGCTCCTCAACTCGTGGAGGACGCGATCCCGGTTCTTCTGGGACTCCATGTCGATGAAGTCGCAAACGACGATGCCGCCAACGTCTCTGAGGCGGAGCTGTTTTGCGATCTCCCTCGCAGCGTCGAGGTTCGTTTTCAGGATGGTGTGCTCCGGGTCTTTCCTCTTCTTCCCGGTGAACCGCCCCGTGTTCACGTCGATGGATACCAAGGCTTCCGTCGGCTCGATCACGATGTAACCGCCGGAGGGCAAGGTCACCTGCTTCTGGAATGCCTGGTAGATCTCCTCCTCGATGCCGTGTTTGTCAAAGAGGGGCAGAGGGTCGGTGTAGAGCTCCAAACGGCCCAGGAGATCAGGATCCACGTGTTTCAGATACCGGGTGATCTCGGAGTGGATCTCCCGGTTGTCGACGGTGAGGGAATCGAACTTGTGGCTGAAAAGATCCCGGATGACACCACTGATGAGCTTGGCCTCCCGGTGGACCAGCGCCGGCGCCTCGGCGGACTTGGCCTTCTTTTGGATTTCCTCCCACCCCTGGTGGAGCCTCTTGAACTCCTTTTCGAAGGTGGTCCGGTTCAGCTCTTCCCCAACCGTCCGAACGATGACCCCGCCGCTCCCCGGAGGTACGATCTCTTTCGCCAATCTCCGGAGACGGGACCGTTCACCCCGTTCCTCGATCTTACGGCTCACACCCACGTGGGAGGAACTGGGCATGAAGACCAGGAACCGGCCGGGCATTGAGATTTGAGTGGTGAGACGGGGCCCCTTTGTGCCTATGGCCTCTTTCGTGACCTGGACCATGACCTTCTGACCCTGTTGGATCACGTCCTGAATGGGGACTTCTCTCCGACGCTGGCGGCGCCCCCCATTCTCCCCGTTGTCGTCGTCCTCTTCGTCGTAATCCAGGTCAGACGCGTGCAGGAATCCGGCTTTTTCAGTTCCGATGTTGACGAAAGCCGCCTGGATACCTGGAAGGACGGCCTCTACCCGGCCCAGGAAGATATCTCCAACCAGACGACCCTGGTCTGGTCGGTCGTACATCAACTCCACCAGACGGTCGTCCTCTTTTAGCGCCACCCACGATTCCTGCGGGGAGGTGCTAACCAAAATCTCTCTTTTCAAGGACTGATAGCTCCTTTTGGGCAAAGCCCCCTGGTTTCCTTCTCTCCAAGGATCCAGCATCCGAAGGCGCAGGAACATCCCGCCCCGACCAACGGTGTGCAGCCATCCCGGAGCCCGGAAACCAATGGCTCGCTCAAACCCTGTTGTCAGACCGCGAAGCGCGATCACGCCCCATCCAGAGCCGTCAGATTCCGAAGGCTTCCTGCACGAGGTGCCGACCGATCACGATCCTTTGAATTTCACTGGTACCTTCCCCGATCTCGCAGACCTTGGCATCTCGCATCATCCTCTCCACGGGGTAGTCCTGGGTATACCCCACCCCCCCGAGGATCTGAACGGCCTGGGTCGTGGCCCGCATGGAGAGCTCAGAGCAAAAGAGCTTCGCCATGGCGGCTTCCTTCCCGAATGGGCGACCCTGGTCTTGCAGCCACGCTGCGTGATAGGTCAGGTGCTTACCCGCCTGGATCTCGGTAGCTATGTCGGCCAGGCGAAACTGGACGGCCTGGAAATCCCAGATCTTCCGTCCGAACTGCTCCCTCTCCTGCGTGTACTCGAGCGCTTCTTCGAGTGCTCCCTCCGCCAGGCCCAGGGAAAGGGCTGCTATCCCTACCCGGCCCGCATCCAGGGTCTTCATGAAGTTGATGAAGCCCCGACCTTCTTCTCCGAGCTGGTTCTCCTCCGGGACGAAAGCGTCCTCCAGGAAGAGCTCCCGAGTATCAGAAGCCCGCCAACCCAGCTTGTCTTCCTTGTTACCTGCTCGAATGCCGGTGTTGAACTCCAACTCCGACGCATGACCTACCCCCAAGGCCTCGGCACGGTCCAGATCGACCGTCGGCTTGGAGACGATAAAACTGGTGATGCCCTTCGACCCCTCTTCGGGATCCGTCAATGCGGTCACCACGAAGATCTCCCCCACCCCCGCATGGGTGATGAAGATCTTCGATCCGTTCAGCTTCCAGCCGCCATCCACGCGAGCGGCTCGAGTCTTTGTGCTCGAGGCATCGGAGCCGGCTCCCGGTTCCGTAAGGCCAAAACCCCCGAGGACCCTTCCCTTTGCCAGGTACGGAATCCACTTCCTCTTCTGCTCCTCCGTCCCGAAGTAGAGGATCGGGGAAGTGCCCAAGGTCGTATGAGCGGAAACGGTGATGGAATGGCTCGCATCCACCCGGGCCAGTTCTTCCACGGCGAGAGTATAACTCAGGTAGTCCCGCCCCAATCCCCCATATTCCCTGGGAATTGGGATGCCCATCCACCCCTTCTCGGCCATGGCCCGGACATTCTCCCAAGGAAACCGAGCAGTTTCGTCCAGGTCCCGGGACACGGGCCGGATCTTTTCCTCGGCAAACCGCCGAATCTCCTCCCGGAACTCCTGGTGTTCTTCCGTTAGATAACGGTCCATGATCCTTCCGGAGAGCGAAGGGGAGGCGGATTGAAGCGCCATCCCGGGGTCGGCCCGCATAAAGTGAAACTAGTCTGTGGCTCCTTTCCCAAAAAGGCCCGCAGGGGGCCCTTCCAGGCACCGGTCGCACCTCCCGCAGCTCCCGGACTTCGATTCTTCGCCGAAATACGCGAGGATGGCCTGTCGCCTGCACCCCCGACTTCTGGCGAAGGCCTGGACCTCCTCGATCTGGTGCTCTTCGATGGAACGAAGCTCTTCCAGGCCTGCCAGCCTCAGTGACTTGGACCGGAGTGTGAGCATGAGGTCGCAACTCCCTTCCCCTTCGGTCTCCTCGAAGACCAGGGCTCTGCACCGGGAAAGGGCCCTCACCAGCGCCCTGACCTCCTCAGCGCCCATTTTCCCCCCGAGGCCTTTTTTCAGCTCCTGCCAGGAGATGGCGGCCTCCTCGCCCACTTTGTATCGGACCAAGAGGTTTCGATGCAGCCTTTTCAGACGGTTCACCTTGGGGAAGGCCATGACAACGAACCGGTCATGGATCCTTCGGTCCTTTTTCCCAAAGAGAGCTATGCATCGGGCCTCCTCTCCGTCCCGGCCGGCCCTCCCGGCCTCCTGGTAGTACGCCTCGAGGCTTCCGGGCAATTGATGGTGAACCACGACTCGGACATCCGCCCGGTCGATGCCCATTCCGAAGGCGTTGGTGGCCACAACCACGGGGGACGGATCTCGAAGAAAACGTTCCTGAACCGCGGTTCGAACCGAAG
>JBDHGR010000200.1:0-7454 GCA_039589815.1 Gemmatimonadota bacterium
CACTCGGATCCACCCACCGTAGGTGCCGGCCGTCGAACAGGACCTTGCCGTCTTCCCCTTTTACCAACTCCAACGCCAGGTGGTCGAAGGCTGAGGCATCAAGGGTTCCCGGAACAGGAATGATCTGCAAAAGTGCTCCCGTCGATCCAAGGGCGGTCTTTTGAGCCCCGGATCCATTCAAGGTCATACGCGAAACCGAGAGTCAGCGCCTCAACGTGGCGAGGAGATGAAGGTGGAGCCCCCTCGCCCCGTGATGCTCCACGTTTGCTGCCGCCAAACGGTTCGCCCTCAGCATGGCGTCTTCAAGGGAATCGCCGCCAAGGAGCCGCCCAAAGAAAGTAGCTCCCCAGACGTCCCCGCATCCAGTAGGGTCGCCCGAAAAGTCGTCGTCAGGGGCAGGAACCCTGCCTGAATGGGGATTGCCCACCACTCCGGGTGTGCCACGGGTCCCCGGCCAGGCAACCGGATCGGGTTGGAAACCAGGAGCCGCAAGGTATGCGGCCCCCCTCGGTCCCATAGTCACAGCGATCAGCTTCAACTCCCGGCCCAAGAAGTCCGCAGCACCCTCCCAGGGATCGCTCCCAGAAGCGGCCGCGAGTCGGAATTCGTCTTCGTTCATCTGAACGGCATCAAAAGCCCGGAACCAGATCTCCCAGTCAGGCAACTGCCGGGGGAATCGTTTGCCCGAACTGGAAATCCCCGTGAAGAGTGTGTGGAGATCGGCATAGAGGGGGCCCGGAAACCGCTCCCGAAAGAGCACGGCCGTCTCCAGGCTCATCTCCTGCCCCGTGATAAAGTTCAGATATAGGGCATCCAGACCTTGCAAGACGGGTCCGAGATCCTCCCAGACCCAGGGCGGAACTCCTCCTGAAGGCCGCTCCGATCTCCGGTCCCTGTCTTGGTATCGGAGCTCGACCCGGGGGTTCGGACCTGACGTGACTTCGATGCCAGTCCCGAGCTCGAGTTTGGGAATGGAGGAGAGGTATTCCAAGGCCGGGTCGGCCAAGTCTTCACCAACCTTGAGGATGGGTCTCACGACCCATTCGTCCGGGAGAGAGACGGCGAGCGCCTCAAGGGAATAGGAAATCCCTCCCCATTCCTCGACCGGTTCCTGCTCGGCTCCCAGAGGGTAGATCCGATCCCAAATCAGCGTTCCCAGCACCCCCACCCGAAACCGCCCAGATTCGGTTTCCTCTCCCAGGATCGGTGAGGGCTCATTCGCTGATGTGGACCCCTGACCCTTCATAGACCAACCTTCAGACCGAACCGAACCGCTCTTTCTTGAAGACGCCCGCAGCCCCGATCACTCCGGCCGTCTCCGGGAGAGCCGCAGGTACGATCCGACAGGCCTCCACTGCGGAGCGAAACGCCCTCCGCCGGACCTCCTTCTTCAAGGGGACGAAGAGGTGGTCGCCGGCCTTCGTTACGCCGCCCGTGATGACAATCGCGTCAGGGTTAAGGGCATTGATGAGGTTGGCCACACCCACCCCCAGGAACTTCGCCGTCTCTTCCATTACCTCATGGGCGTATGGGTCGCCCAAAACCACGCCTTCGTACACCGTGGCGGCAGTGAGCTTTTCCAAGTCCCAGCCGACAAGCTCCGCCAAGGCGGACTCCACGCCCGCCTCGATTCCCTCGACGGCACGGGCCGCGATGTTCGGGCCGGAGGCATAAGCTTCCAAACACCCGTAATTCCCGCATTTACACTTCCTGCCTGTGGAGTCGATGGTGGTGTGTCCAAACTCCCCAGCTGCACCTGAGGCTCCATGGTGAATCTCGCCGTTCACCACGAACCCCCCACCGATTCCCGTTCCCAGAGTCAGGCCTACCAGGATCTTCGAGCCCCGTCCCGCCCCCATCCACCATTCCCCATAGGTTGCGCAGTTGGCATCGTTGTCCAGAGCGGCGGGAAGGCCCAGGCCCTCTGAGACCAGGCTTTGAAGGGGGAAATCCCGCCATCCCAGGTTCGGAGCTTCCAGTAGGACCCCGGTCTTCCGGTCCAGGGGCCCAGGAGCACCGACACCGATTCCGGCAACCTGATCACGATCCCCGCCAAGCGTTCCCAGTACTTCGTCCATGCACTCGTCCGCCGCCGCCACCACCCGCCTTACCACCTCTTCCCCACCCGCCGCGGGAAGGGTGGGAAGCTTCCGGACCCCCAACGGTTCGCCACCCTCCATGGGAACAAGGCCCACCACCACATTGGTGCCACCGATGTCCAACCCCAGAATCCATCGAAAGTCTTCGGCCATCTCAGCTCTTTCCCTTTTTGCGCAAAGGGTTGGAATCCCCCGCCGACGGTTCGGCATTCCACTGGGGCTCGGTTCCCTCTCTTGTTCCGGGTCCGAACTCCAGGAAACCTCCAGGCATTCCGTTGGTCACCAACTCATGCAAGCCCTCCCGCGCACGGGTTTCTCCCTGCTGGACGATCCTCCTCCGAATCCCTTTGTTCTTCTGAACGGACTCTTTGGTCTTGTAGGGCCGGTCATGATCCAGGTGAAGGAGAACGGCACGAAACCGCGCCCTCTTCCCCCGTAACCCCAAATTCTCCAGACGGGACCCCAATGCCCGATCGGCACCCCCATACTGCATCTCCGCCTCCATGCCGTTCGCCGCAAAGATCCACTCACGCCAGGTTGACGCGTTGTTGAGATTCCACGTGGGGTTGGTCGTGGTGAGACGGTCCAGAAGGGACGCCCTCCAACCCCTGGGGACCAGGCGAAACCGGTGCCGCCCCAGCCTCTGACCACGACCTCTGAGCCAGGCCGGGTCGGATATGCGCCCGGAAACCACGTCTTCCTTTGTGATTCCTGCGCTCACCCCCAAAGAGAGGTACACAGAGCCCCCGGAGAGGAAGCGCCCCGGTTCAGCCAACTCGGCGTGGGTTCGTACAAAATCCCTGCGGGGAATACAGTCCCCGTCGGAGAAAACCAGGTAACGACCCCTGGAGGCGAGGATCGCAGCGTTCAGAATGATGGACCGGCGATACCCCTCGTCCGGATGCCAAATGTGCCGGATAGGGAAATGGCTTTCCTGGGCGACAGCCTGGATCAGGTCTCTTGTGTCGGCGGTAGAGCCGTCATCGGCAATGACCAACTCGAACTCCGTGAAATCCTGGATCGTGTAACCCCATAGGACCTTCTCCAGCCATTCCACCTTGTTGTAGGTGGAGAGGATGACTGACACGTCCATGGTCAATCCCCGAGAGAGAGAACGGCCAGGAAAGCTTCCTGGGGGATCTCCACCGAGCCAACCTGCTTCATCCGACGTTTTCCCTCCCGCTGCTTCTCCAGCAACTTCCGTTTCCGAGTAATATCCCCGCCGTAACACTTGGCCGTCACATTCTTGCGCAGGGGCTTCACGTTCGTGCGGGCGATGATCTGGCTTCCAATGGCGGCTTGGAGAGCCACCTCATACTGCTGCCGGGGAATGAGCTCCTTCAGCCTTCTGACCATATCCCGGCCGTAGTCGAAGGCCTTGTCCCGGTGAATGATGACGCTGAATGCATCCACCGGCTCCCCGTTCACCAGAATGTCCAACCTCACGAGGTCCGCCGATCTGAACTCCAGGAACTCGTAGTCGAGGCCCGCGTAGCCCCTGGTTCCCGACTTCAACCTGTCATAGAAATCCAACACGATTTCCGCCAGGGGCAGCTCATAGTCCAGCTCCACCCTCTTCGGATCCAAATAGTGCATGCTCCCAAAGACACCCCGGCGATCGTGACAGAGTTTTTGGACGTTCCCTATGTACTCGGAAGGGCAAACGATCCGGGCCTTTACGATGGGCTCTGTTATGTCCGCCACCCGTCCTGGAGCCGGCAAGCTGGCGGGGTTTTCGACCTTCAGAAGGGTCTGGTCGGTCAGAATGACATGATACTCGACGTTGGGAACCGTGGTGATGAGGTTCACCCCGAATTCCCTCTCCAGGCGTTCTTGAATGATCTCCATGTGAAGGAGGCCTAGGAACCCACAGCGAAATCCGAAACCCAAGGCAGTCGAGGTCTCCGGTTCAAAATGTAGGCTGGCGTCGTTCAGGATGAGGCGCTCCAGTGCGTCCCGGAGGTCCTCGTAGTCATCGGCATCGGTGGGGTATAGACCGGCGAACACCATGGAGTGGACATCCTGGTATCCCGGCAGCGGCTCCGAAGCCAGGTCAGAGGAGTCCATGATGGTGTCCCCTACCCTTGTGTGAGAAACCTCTTTGATCCCCGCCACCAGGTACCCGACCTGTCCTGGACCGAGCTCGGGTTGGGCCACCCGTCCAAGCCGTAGGAACCCGACCTCATCGACCTCGTATCCTGCGGCCACGTTCCCGAACGTTACTTTCGTTCCCGCTTTCAGAATACCATCGACAACCCGGATGCTGGGAACTGCGCCTAGGTACTGGTCATAGTAGGAGTCGAAGATGAGGGCTCGAAGGGGAGCTTCAGCCTGACCGCCGGGAGGCGGAATCCTCTCAACGATCCCCTCGAGGATGGGATCGATTCCTCTCCCCTCTTTTGCGCTGGCGAGGAGAACGGTGTCGGGGTTCACCCCAAGCAGGTCGGCAATCTCCGCGCGTCTTTTTTCGGGCTCCGCACCAGGAAGATCGATCTTGTTCAGGACGGGAATGATCTCCAACCCGGCATCAAGGGCCAGGAAAAGGTTCGAAACGGTCTGGGCCTGGATCCCCTGGCTGGCGTCTACCACCAGGATGGCGCCTTCACATGCCGCGAGGGACCGAGACACTTCGTAGCTGAAGTCGACATGTCCGGGAGTATCGATGAGATTCAGCTCATAGGTTCCACCATCTTCAGCGACATAGTCCATTCGGACGGCATGGAGCTTTATGGTGATACCCCGCTCCCGTTCCAGCTCGTTTGTGTCCAGGACCTGATCCCGCATCTCCCTCTGTTGGAGGGTTCCGGTCCGCTCGAGAAGCCGGTCGGCAAGCGTGGACTTCCCATGATCGATATGAGCGATGATGGAAAAATTCCTGATGGTGTCGGTGCGCACGTGGAGGTTGCCGCGTTCTTTGAGTCCCTGAGATACCCAACCTTGGAGTATAACCAAGGCCGAGAGTCATGATCAATCCGCAATCGGACGCAGGATCCACGGATCCGGTGGGAAGAGAGAAACGCCCGGCGGAGACTTCCGCCGGGCGTTCAGGGCCATCTTCGATCGCCCCCCGTGGGGCTTATCGGGGAACGCTTGGGTCCCCCTGGGAATCACCCACCCCCACCGCCACCGGGTTTCCTGACCTTTGGCCGGGATGCGGGTTTTGAGGCGCGTGGCTTGACGCTGCCAGACGAGCCCCCACTCCTCACCGTGGGACTACGGCCGACCGCAGAGCCCCCGCTCCGGACCGTGGGATTGCCTCTGGTCGCCGTACCTCCACTCCGAGGTTTCGGCGCACTGCGAGCCGACGAACCTCCGCTTCTTACGGTTGGCGATCGGCTGGTCGACGTACCGCTCCTCCGGGCCGTCGGGCTGCTTCTCGTTATCGTACCTCCGCTCCGGGCCGTCGGATTGCTCCGCGAGGTGGTGCCGGACGTCGATGGGACTCCTCCGCCACCCGGCTTCCGAACACGAGAGGAAGGCCGGGTGACCGTGGTCCGAGGAGGCGTGGTCGTCCTCGGCTGCGTGGCAGAGGATCGGGATCCGGCCGGCCTCCGTTCCAGAGTTTGCCGCTGGTTAGTGGTCGATCCCCGGGCCCCTGCCGGGTCGGTCCTAACCGTCCCGGGCGAGGTTCCCGACGGCCTACCCGTGCTTCTTTGAGCCCCGGGGTTCCCCCTGGGCGGCGTTGACGGACGTGCTGCGGACGATCCGGTCCGGCGGCTGGAGCCAGTCTCCACTCCCGGTCGCCGCTGGCTGCCCGTTCCGGGCGGATTTCCGGAGGTGCTGCCGGGCGTAAAGACCGAAGGGGTCCCGGTTCGCGGCACAGCCCGCCGGTTCTGGGTCCCCTCGACTCCCGGACGGCTCACCGGTGGCGTATTCCGCACGATGATGTTGGGGGTCCCGGGCTCGCCCACAGCCCTCTCCTTGAAGCCGTAGCGGGCCAGGCCCCGCCGGGGCTGGACATACACTACCCGCGTCCCACGGTACCGGGTGCTGGGGTAGTAGTAGGGGTCACTGTAGATCACTACGCGGAAACTCGTACAGGAGTACGCGTAGGGATTCCAGCTGTAGTAGGGCTGGAAACCGTGGCAATCATAGCAGAGGAAACGGGGGTAGTCGTGATGACGCTCCACATGATAAGAGGTGAAGTCCAGGCCATAGCCCACGTACTCCCATCCGGGTATCAACGCCCCGACATAGTCGTCCATGGCCATGTATGGGTCACCGTAGACCTGCCGCCCCACCAGACTCAGGTCCCACCCACCGGGATAGCGCGAATAGCCGAAATCCCTGAATTCGAAGGGCTCTGGGGAAGCAACGATGAAGAAATAACCTACTCCCGGGTCGTCGTTTACATACCAGAAAGTGGATCCAGGGAAGAGAACTCGATAGTCCCGCCCACCACGTGCGTAGTGGTTCTCCTGAGGGGAAGAGGGGAACACCATCCTGGCCGTGCCGTTGGTGTCGATGTGGAAAATCGCCACAAAGGCGCTTTCGGAGACTCTGTAGTAGATCCGCGCTCTTTCGCCCCTTTGAAGCACCGGTTCCGCTCCCCGATCCAGCCAAACCCTGGCTTCCAGGTTGTTTACTTCATAGTCCTGAACACCGTAGTCCTGGCCGGCAGCGGCGGCGGAGACCGAGCCTGACCAGGCAATGGCCCAGCCCACCAGAAATGTCAAGAATTGCCGCGACCGCATGGGGTCCTCCTTTTAAAGCACTTCTCTCCCACCCTCAGAATGTGCAGGACCCATGCCATCCCCACCGCCACCGATACCCCCTAAAAACAAGGAAAAGAGAGATTTCAGGGGCCCCAGCCGTCCTCGTAGGGGGACACTTCAGAACTTTCCTGTGGACAGCACCCCGGGAACCTTCTCGAGCCCGACGGGATCGTGCGAGGGGGCCATGGAAAAGATCCTCGGCATTCGTTTACGGGATATGGACCGGAAGAGCTATCTTTCCTCTCCAACGGCACGCCGGAACGGTGCCCGAGAATCACCATAAGCGCGGGTCCCCAAGTGAATCGGCATTCCAACCCCATCGTTGAGGCATTCCTCTCCTCGGAGACGGTTCGGTTCCTGCTGGCGAATCTGCCCCAGCCCGGAGAAACCCTGGCCCTAGGAGGGTGCGTGGGGTCCAGCGGAGTCGGCGCTTTGGCGGCCCTGCACGAATCCTCGGACCGTCGAATTCTCGTTGCCCTGACCTCAACGCCGATGGAGGCTAGCTCCGTCAAGGCCGACCTGGAATCCCTCTTGGGGAAGGACTCGTCTTTCATCTACCCCCAACGGGAATCGCTCCCCTACGAAACTGCCGAGCCCCATCTGGAAGTGGGAGGCCTTCGGATCGAAGCCCTGGAAGCCC
>JBDHGR010000201.1:0-12095 GCA_039589815.1 Gemmatimonadota bacterium
ACCAAACACGCCTGCGATCTCGGTCCTGGTGGATCCGGCTTCCACCTCCATATACCCGGTGGGTTTCAAAGCCACCGAGTCCCGGAGGAAAGCCGTGTTGGGCGTATGGCCGATGGCCATGAAGACACCCTTACAATCCAGGGTCCTTTCTTCCCCTGTGGCCGTGTCCCTCAGTCGAACGCCGGTGACATAATCATCACCGAGGATGTCCGCCACCGTTGAGTTCCACTCCACCCGGACCTTTGGATTCGCCAGGACCCTATCTGCCAGCATCTTCGAAGCCCGAAGTTCGTCTCTCCTGTGAACGATGACGATCTCACTCCCGTACTTGGCTAAATGCTCAGCCTCCGTCATGGCCGAATCGCCACCACCCACAACCACCAGAGGCTGATCCCGGAACGCCGGGAGCGCACCGTCACACACGGCGCAGGCAGAAACCCCGCCACCGGATCGGGCCAGTCGGGTCTCGTTTTCCAGGCCAAGCCAATTGGCCCTCGCCCCGGTGGCGATGATAACGGACTTGGTCAGGAATTCCCCGCTATAACTGGTCTGGAGTTTCCTGGGTTGAGTGGTGAAATCCACTTCCACCACGTCGTCCTGGACGATCCGGGTACCGTACCTCTCGGCCTGGGCCTTCATCCTCGTCATCAACTCCTGGCCATCCACACCTTCGGGGAAGCCCGGGTAGTTCTCGACCTCGGTCGTGAACATTAGTTGACCACCGGGGATCATCTCCGTCCCCCCCATCCCCTCGATTACAAGGGGAGAAAGGTTCGCCCTTGCGGCGTAGATGGCCGCGGTCCAGCCGGCCGGTCCCGATCCGATGATCACCACGTTTTCGATGTTCGGAGATTCACTCATGATTCAGCTACGCTTCGGTTAGGTCTAAGGCTCTCAAACGTCCTGTGGATCCCTGAAGATCTTCAGATTTGTAGAGTGTCCGGGGTTCACCCGGGCGTTAGGGTCCAAGAGCCGGACTGCTTGGTTGACAGCCACCGCCGCTTCGGAAAAACCGGTGGCGATGAGATCCAACTTACCGTCGTAGACCACCATGTCGCCCACGGCAAACACATCCGGGAGGTTGGTCCTCATCAGCTGGTCCACCACGACACGGTTCCCCTCCAACTCCAGACCCCATCCCTTCATCGGACCCAGGTCCGGCTTGAAACCCAGGAAGGTAAGGACCCCGTCCACCTCCAGGATCGTCTCCTCTCCCGTCCGGTTATCGAAGATGACAACCGACTCCACCCAGTCACATCCCCTGATCTCCCTCACCTCGTGGTGATCTCGGAAGAACAGCTCCCCGGCCCTGGAAGCCACCCGGAGCTCCGCAACGGATCGCTCAACTGCCCGGAACGCCCCCCTTCGGTGGATCAAGAGGACCTCGGCGGCCACATCCTTGAGGGCCAGGGCCCAATCCAGGGCCGAATCCCCCCCACCGACGATCAAAACCCGCCTATCCCGGTAGGCCTCTTGGTCGGCCACAGCATAGTGAACTCCCTTGCCCAGGAACTCATTGTAGCCGGGGCACTTCAGCTTCATGGGCTCGAAAGCCCCCTTCCCCCCGGCAAGGATCAGGGTCCGGGTGCTGTACTCACCCCCCTTCGCCTGAAGGAGGATCAGGTCCCCCTCTTTGCCAAGGTCGAAGACCTCTTCGTTCAGCACCACCTCGGGGTTGAACTGGAGAGCCTGATCGATCAGGCCGCGCCGCAGGTCACGGGCAAGAACTTTGGGAAAGCCTCCCACATCATAGATGTACTTCTCCGGGTAGAGGGCCATGAGTTGCCCTCCCAGCTCCGGTAGAGAGTCGATGAGGCGAACCGATCTTTCCCTCATCCCGGCATAGAAGGCCGCGTATAGACCGGTAGGGCCCCCTCCCAGGACGGTGATATCCGATATGACCCGCTGCATGTATCTATCTCCACCGGGGCCGGGATCGCCGCTATCCCTCCAGTGGGATCCCACCCCGGAATAAAACTGATATTTGATCCTGCTCAACGCTCACGGCCGACTCATCAGACATCAATGGCGGGGGCACCGTCGGGGCTCAGGGCGATCCGGGCCGCGTCCCGCACCACCTCACGAGCGTTCTCATAGTCCAGCGCATCGACAGCCTGAAGAAGGGGGACCCACCTGCACTCGGTGATGCCCTCGGCCTCCTGGGGAACCGGTTCTCCCGTCTCTGATGTCATCAGAAAGAAGGAGCAGTGTTTGTGGATCAGCCGCCCACGAAGACGAAAATACCAATCGATGGTTCTCAGTTCCGGGCCCAGAACGAGATCTCCTAGACCCGTCTCCTCGGAAACCTCCCTCAAGCCGGCTTCGGATGGCCCCTCCGAACCCTCCAGGTGGCCCTTGGGGAGCCCCCAATTCCCATATGGATCTTTGATGAGGAGAGCGTGGATCCGCCCTCCGATCCTCCTGAGGACAACCCCCCCAGCGCTCCTCTCAGGCCGGGCTCCCCGATCGGTCTGGAGTCCGGACCGGGCGCTCTGCAGGGAGGGACCTCCCTTTCCCGAGGGCACGGGACCCCGTTCCTCAGAAGATCGAGAGTCTGACATACCGCTGGGGACGGTCATAAAGATCTTTGAGAAGAGCCGTCAACTCTCCCAACACGCCTTGCGCTTGGGTCACCAGGAGGGTGTCTCTCATGAGGAGCCCGAGAGCTCCCTCCCCTGCCTCGACCTGAGCCGTCATCCGATCCAAGCGGGCGAATGTGGAATCGACCCTCACGATCATTCCCTGGGCCCCCTGGGTGGCGGCGCTCAGTTCCCCGGACAGATCCTTCAGGTTCGACAGGGTCGCACGGGCATCCAGTAGGAGGGAATCGGTGGTGGGGGCCCCCAGCATCTGCTCCACCCGTTCAAAAGTCAGACGGGCCGTATGGGCCGCCTGTCCGAGCTCACTGGCCGATTCCTCGAACTCGGAAGCCAGCTCGGACACAGCACCGGCCTGAGCCTCCATGAGCTGCCTGAGACGCTCACTGACCTCCTGAACGTTGTTGATGGCCTGGCTGAGGTTTCGGGCGGTTTCTTCGGTAAAGGCTTCTTCGACGCGTTCGGTCAGGACCCCGAGGTTTTCCGAAATCCGGTCGGCAGCGGCGGTGAGGCGGGAGAACTCTGGAAGGGCATAACCCCCCATCACATCCGGGTCGAACGATGCATGAAACGGAAACTGGGTATACGGAGGGACATTGGGATTGACGATCTCGGCCTGCCAATCACCGAAGAGGTTTTCCGGGGCGAGGAGAACGGCCCGGCTCTCGGGTAATTGCACATCGTCCCTGATCCTCATATGCACCCGAACCAGTTCGCCGTCCGGCTCCACGTTGATCCCATGGACCTGGCCGATCTTCACGCCCCGGAGTTTCACCGCACCCCCATCCATGAGCTGGCCCACCTCTCTGAAGAGGGCCTCGACCTCTCGAGTACCCCTTCCGAAGCTGGCGTCCTGAAGCCAAAGGGTGCCCAACACCGCGGCTACTACCCCAGCCACGATGACCAGCCCGACCATGATTTCTCTTCGGCGTGTCATCCTGCTCCCTCCAGGAGCTCCGGTTTCCCTTCGATGAACCCTCTCACGATGGGGTCCGGACAACCTTGAATCTCGTCCGGGGTGCCCAAGAACCGAATCACACCATCGTGAAGCATCCCGATTCGGTCAGCCACACGATAGGCGCTATCCATATCGTGGGTGATAACCACGGACGTAACGTCCAGTTCTTCACGGGTCCTGATGATGAGCCGGTCGATGACCGTGGTCGTGACCGGGTCCAGGCCGGTGGTGGGCTCATCGTACAGGAGGTATTCCGGTTGAGTGGCAATGGCCCTGGCCAACCCGGCCCTCTTCTTTTGTCCGCCGGAAAGCTGAGCAGGGTATCTGCTTTCATACCCCTCCAACTCCACCAGTGCCAGGCACTCCCTCACGCGTCGCGAAATGGAGTCTTCCGCCATGTCCGGGATCCGCTTCAGGCCCAAGCCAACGTTCTCGCCAATCGTGAGAGAATCGAAGAGGGCTGCGAACTGGAACACATACCCCACGTTCCGCCGGACCTCGTAGAGTTCCTCCAAGTCCATCACACCCACGTTACGTTCGTCCACCCAGACTTCCCCTTGGTCCGGTTTCAGAAGCCCCACGACATGCTTCAAGGCAACAGATTTCCCGGTCCCGGATTGACCGACGATGGCCAAGGTCTCCCCTTGGTGCACTTCAAGGGAGAATCCCTTGAGGACCCTGTTCGGTCCGAACGCCTTGTGGACGTCCTTCAGGAGGATACTCACAACAGCGTCGCCGCCCAGAAGGCGTCCAGGACCAGAATGACCATGCTGCTCACTACCACGGCCCGGGTGGTGGAGAGGCCAACGCCCTCCGCCCCCCCTCGGGTGGTGAACCCGAAGAAACACCCGATGGAAGTGATGGTGAGTCCGAAGCTCAAGGATTTGATCACAGCGAATTGGATATCCCACGGCTCGAAGAAGAGTCGGAGACCCTTCATGAACTCGGGAGTGGACATGTCCAGCAGATACAGAGAGGTCCCCCAACCCGCCGTGATCCCGATCGTCGTGGCCAGGACCACCACCGCGGGGACCATGATGAGTCCTGCAAGGACCCTGGGGACGACGAGATACGCCACCGGATCGTACGCCAGCGTCTCCAGAGCATCGATCTGCTCGGTCACCCTCATGGTCCCGAGCTCGGCAGCGACGTCAGAACGGGCCCCAACTCGAGAATCATGGTCTTCCCGACCAGGGCGCCCACGAAATAGAGGGGTACCGCGCCGGTGAAAGTGTAGGATGCCTGCAGGGCCATCACCACGCCGGTGAAGCTGGCGATGAACAGTGCGATGGGAACGGAGTCGACACCGATCTTGGCCATTTGCCCCAACAACAAACGGCCCCAGATGTCGATCCGCTGAAAGCCCCTGACGGTCTGCATACCGAGACCACCCCACTGCCCGATCTGGGCAGCGGTGTCCAGAGCCGACCGGCCGAGCCATCGGAACGGATCCAACAAGACACTGATTCTCATTCAGGTGAGTATAGCCGGGAGGGGAAGGGCATCGCCACCCTGCATCAGGGCAGGAGTTTCTCCCGGCTTGGGCCCGGCGGGAACACGGCTTCAGTCCTTTGGAAGACGGCCCTCCAAGCTGAATTCGACCTCCTCTTCCCTACGCCCATCCCGGCCCGGGAGCTCATAGATGACCCGGATCCGCCGGACAGCCCGATTCGGATCGTCGATTGTCACTTCGAAATCGAGCTTCTGTTCCTTAGAAGTCACCCTGGTGCGTATCCGGTCTCCGGGCTCCGCCTCTCTGGCGTCGGCAGGGTTTTTATAAAGCGCCTTCGTGGATTGGCGGCCAGTCTCGAGATCCCGGGTGACTTTGACGTAGCGAAGCCAGTCGGGCTGAAAACCGATGACATACTGGTTTCCCCGCTGATCCACACCGTAACCGTCCCGATTATGCCTCGCCATTCCGACCTCCTAACAGATGAAACCCTCCCTCCAACGTAAACGAATGTTTTTATTCAAAAAATCGATGTCAAGATCTCTCTCCAGATCCTGTAGCAAAACCTCCTGAAAACTGATCATTCTCGGTCCTCCCCCAAAAGTGATTTTGGAGCGAATCGAGATCTTGGTTTAGGGCCCTTGCCCTAAACCCACCCCTTCATTAGCATAGCAGAACTACGGTTGATTATTGAGCCCGAGCACGGGCCGGCCCCATATCGCCCTTCTTTCCGTTTCTGTTTTTCAGATTAAAAAAACCATCCGGCGAGCTGCTGAGTTCCGTCCCACCTGATCCAGGGAACCCTGGACGGTTCGCCAACCATCGGAGCCCCTCGTGGACATCGCAGAGTTAAAGAGCAAAAGCGTTTCAGACCTCCATGATCTCGCGGAAGAGTTGAAGATCTCCAACTATTCGGGCCTTCGGAAACAAGACCTGATCTTCCGGATCGAGCAGAACCTCCTCGACAGCGAAGTGGTCCTTCGAGGTGAGGGGGTGCTGGAGATCCTCCCGGAGGGATATGGATTCCTCCGCTCTCAGGACTGGAACTACCTCTACGGGCCCGACGACATCTATGTCAGCCCGTCCCAGATCAAGCGCTTCGACCTCCGGACCGGGGACACGATTCTCGGCCAGGTGCGACCACCGAAAGAAGGCGAGCGGTATCTGGCTCTTCTGAAGGTTGAGAGCGTGAACGGGGATGAGCCCGAAAAAGCGAAGCACCGGATCGCTTTTGACAACCTCCGCCCCCGATTCCCCGAGGATCGCCTTCGCCTGGAGAACGCCATCGGGGACATCTCCATGCGGGTGATGGATCTCGTCACTCCCGTGGGGATGGGCCAACGCGGCCTCATCACATCGCCGCCTAAAGCCGGAAAGACCATCCTTCTTCAGAAGATGGCCAACTCCATCACCGAGAATCACCCCGAAGTCCACATGATCGTTCTCCTCATCGATGAGCGCCCCGAGGAAGTGACGGACATGGAGGAGCACGTGGACGCCGAAGTGATCTCTTCCACCTTTGATGAGCCAGCCGACAGGCACACTCAGGTGGCAGAGATGGTCCTTGAGAAAGCGAAGCGTCTCGTGGAGCACGGGAAGGAAGTGGTGATTCTTCTGGATTCCATCACCCGATTGGCCCGTGCCTACAATGTTACGGTCCCCCACTCTGGAAAGATTCTCTCGGGTGGTGTGGATGCGAATGCCCTGCACAAACCCAAGAGGTTCTTTGGGGCAGCCCGGAATATCGACTCTGGCGGATCCCTTTCCATCATCGCCACCGCCCTCATCGAAACGGGGAGCCGGATGGACGAGGTGATCTTCGAGGAGTTCAAGGGCACCGGGAACATGGAACTGGTGCTCGACCGCCACATCGCCGACAAACGTATCTTCCCGGCAATCGACCTGAACCGCTCCAGCACTCGGAAGGAGGAGCTCCTCCTCTCCGACCAGGAGTTGAGGCGCGTCTACCTACTCAGGAATTTCCTTTCCGACATGCCCCCCGCCGAAGCCATCGAGTTTCTCATGGAACGGATGAAGCGTGAGAAGACGAACCAAGAATTCCTGGATTCAATGGCCGAGGGGGCTTGATCAGGCTCTTCCGGGCGCCTACTCCTCCACGGCCTCCTCGTACCGGGGGTTCACCACCAAATCCTCCCCCTCATAGATCTTCCTGTCCCAGGGAAAGATGATGGTGGCATCCGTTTGGAGGGCTACGTAGTCCGGTTTGAACCCACCGTGTCGTGAGAAGCTGGTGGCGGTTCGAACCTCTGAGGGATTCCGGTCTCGAATCGAGGCCAACCCCATCCTGAGCGTTTCTCCGGAAGAAGTGATCTCGTCCACGAGGAGGATCCTCTTTCCCTGACACTGAAGGGGGGCGGCGGAGAGTACCGCCGGTCGATCCCTGACCAGTTCCCCACCCTCGCGGCGAGAAATGGTGAGGGCGTAAAAGTCCTTTTGAAGCACCGATGCCACGACCGCGCCGGGGAAGACCCCGGCCCGCGCGATGCCGACGACCAAGTCCGGCTGAAAATCTCGAGCCACCCGGAGCGCCAGGGCCCGGCAAAGCTCCCCGAACATCTCCCAGGAGAGGTCAAGGAACTCGGCGGTCGGTGTTTCCGCCCGGTCCCACGGATGATGGATGTTGGCCATGAGGGTCTCCCTGAACGGGGGATCCCAAAACTACCGGAAACCACTGGAAAACTCCAACCTTGCCTTGACGCTTACCCGCTGGATTCTCCATCCTCTTCGGAAGGAGGAGGTCCCCATGGACGAAGCTACAAAAGAAGAGGCCGACCGCCGGTTCACGGAAGCCCTGGAGAAAACCGGGGCCCGGGATCCACGAGATTTCTACCGAAAAGCTCTTCGGGGGTTGAAACAGGTCAATCCCAGCGGATACGAGAAGGCAGTACGTCATTTCCAGGACGTCCTGGTGCCTTCCATCGCAGACGGCGGGGTGGGACCCCTCCAGGCTTGGCGGGAATACGGCCGCCTGATCGCAGAAGTCACAGCCCCTGGGAGGACGGTGGCCGTCGACGGAACCGGACGCGCCCACCCATTTGATTCGGACTCCCCGATGGACCTCCTGGTTCTCCATCTCCCCGATACCAAGAGTGGCCGGGCGATTCTAGTGTCTCTCCCACCCACACCCTCCCCGGCGCAGCGGGCCACCTATGAGCTGTTAGTCGCCGGGAAACACCGCCTCCCGGAGTCTGCCTGAGAGCCTCCTTTTCCCCCGCGAACCCGTCTATTCCCTTGTATCCATTACAGCCATCAGGGCGTCTGCGTCGGGGGGAGGTCGTGTCATCCAGCTGACAATCACTGTGGCGGCCAACGCCAGGGAGAAAGCTGGGACGAGTTCGTAAAGGAGGGCGTCGAGCTGCGGCGTGAGGGTCCAAACGAAAGTGACCACGGTTCCGGTAATGAGTCCCGCGAAGACTCCGGCCCGGGTCAGTCCTTTCCAATACAGGGCGAGGATGGACGTTGGCCCCAGGGCAGCGCCCAACCCGGCCCAGGCGAACAACACCAGCCAGAAAACGAGGGTCTCGGCCAACCACCCAAGAATCAGGGCCAGCACCACGAGGAGGGCGACCGTGAGCCGGGAATATAGAACCAGCCGTCGCCGTGGGATTTCAGCGTCTCTTTTCACGACTTTCTGATAGAAATCCCGAACCAATGCCGACGCCGCGACCAGGAGTTGGGAATCGGCCGTAGACATGATAGCAGCGAAGATGGAGGCGACGACGATCCCGAATAGCATGGGATTGAGCTGAAGCTGGGCCAACATGGGATAGAGATTCTCGGGGTCTCCCGACAGGAGTTGTTCCGCGGCCGGGAAGTAGATCCGACCGGCCATTCCCACCAACACGGCCCCTGCGCCCATCACCACGTTCCAACTGGTTCCCACCCAGGCAGCCCACCGTAGTTGGTCCGGATCCTTGATGGACATGTATCGGACCAGGATATGGGGGTTTCCAGGAGACCCGAGACCGATACCCACGAAGCCCACCCATGCCCCGAATCCAAGGGAGACGGGATCCACGAAGGCCGGATCATAGGCACGGAGGTCGGCCATCACCGGTCCCCAGCCACCGCCATGAGTGATGGCCACGAATGGAAGGATCACCAGCCCCACCATCATGAAAAGGGCCTGGAGGGTGTCCGTGAGGCTGACTGCCAGGAAGCCGCCCATCATCGTGTATCCGAGAACGATGGCCGCGGTGATCAGGACACCCGACCATTGTGTCAGGCCGAAGCTGGCGGCCATGGCCTTTCCACCCCCTACAAACTGGGACGCCACATACACGACCATGAAGATGAGGATGATCAGGGCAAGGGTGAGGCGCAGTTTGCCGTCGCTGTCGCCGAAACGGGCGGCGAAAAAATCCGGGAGTGTGATGCAATCGTGGCGTTCGCTGAAGAGCCGGAGTCTCCGAGCATAGGTAAGGAACAGAATAAGCTCGGCGGCGGTGTAACCCGACACCGCCCAGAGGGCGGAAGCCCCCATTGCGTACGCCATGCCCGTGACGCCCAGGAGTAGCCACGCGCTTCGGCCCGATACGACTGCGGAGAGGGCCACCACGAACCGGTTCATCCGGCGCCCTCCCACGAAGAACTCGCTGATACCCTCCGAAGAGAACCTGGAGGAGAGTACGCCGATGGCGAGAAGGAGGAAGAGGTAAGCGAGAAATGACACGACCGCGGAACCGTCCACCGCGATCTGGGTGGCCACGACACCTTCTTGCATCAATGGAAATCCCCCCGAAATGGAAAAGGTCAGTCTTCCACCAGGTAGGCGATGGCCCAGGCCCCGATTCCAGTGTGGGTCGCAATGACCGGCGTGGCCGGAGCAGAAAGGATCTCCACCTCGCCGTATTCCTCCCGAAGGGCCTCGGTCACCCCCGCGACGATTTCAGGGCATCCAACATGAGGTATCCCGAAACGAACCTTCTCGGCCCCCGGGGGAATCTTTCCTCGAAGAGCTGCCAGGACGGAAGCCCGCATTCTTCCCCTGCCCAGGGCCTTGCCCACCGGTTCGACCGCCCGGCCATCGGTGGGCACGGCAAAGACCGGCTTGATGCCGAAGGCGGCGGCCAGCCAAGCTTTGCCCCTGCCTACACGCCCAGAAGCCATGAGGCGTTCGAAGCTGTCCACGGTGAGTAGGACCCCGGATTGTTGGCGGACCCTGTTCAGCTCTTTGACGATCTCCACCGGAGAGTGAGCCAACTCGGCCATCTCTGCAGCCTTCAGAACCAGGAGGCCCTGCAGAAGGGAGGCCCCCAGGCTGTCCACCAGATGGACCGGGGCCCCGTCGAAGTGGTAAGCCGCAGCCTCGGCCGATCCGAAGGTCCCGGACAGGTTCGAGCCGACCATGACGCCCACCACTTCCTCCGCCTCCTCGGCGGCTCGCTGGTACGCCTCCACAAAGGCGCCTGGGGCCGGCTGGGAGGTCGTGGGCAGCTCCCCCTTCCCCTTCAACGCCTGGTGGAATTCTTCAGCCGTGATATCCACCCCGTCCCGGAGATTCTCTTCTCCTCGGATCAGGACCATAGGAACCACTTTGATCCCGTGGGCCCTCACGATCTCTTCGGGTAAATCCGAGGCGCTGTCGGTCACGATCCCCACTGGCCTCCTGACCATGGTCAGGTGGCCGTGAGTCGATCGCTCGGCATGGTCGTGTTGGGCCCGCATGTCCTCGGCTTTATGGGTAACCAAGGCTCCGAGGGTCTTTAGATAGGTGAAGACACGATCCGGGTCGTCCGTGTGGACATGGACCTTGAGGACTCCATCGGACCGGATCACAATCAGGGAGTCGCCCTCCTCACGGAGCCTTTCCCGGACCGCTGTTTGTTCCGGCAGATCTTCGCCTCTAACGAGCGCCTCGGTGCAGAACCGGAAGCGTTCTGCTGCGGCCGGGTATTCCACCTGCCCAACCGCCGGCGCCGTCTCGGCATAGGCTGGGGGAGGGTCGGGTGAGATCGAGGAATCCCCTTGGATGTAACCCACCACACCCTCCAGGAGGTGGACGAAACCTTTGCCTCCGGCGTCCACTACCCCGGCCTTTTTCAGGACCGGGAGAAGGTCGGGAGTCCGCTCCAGAGAGGCTCTGGCACGGTCCGTCAGGAGGTTCATCAGCTGCTGGAAGTCGTGAGCCTTCGCCTCCAGCGCGGCTACGGCTGTATCCCGGATCACGGTGAGGATCGTGCCCTCGACCGGACGCTCCAATGCATTGTGAAGCCTTTCGGCCCCTGCGTGCAGCGCTACCCCAAACTCTTTTGCGCAGATCCTGGCCTTCCCACGGGTATGCGCGGCAAAGCCCAGCAGGAAATGGGAGAGCATCATCCCGGCGTTGCCCCGGGCACCGAGTACGGCGGCCTGGGCCACCTCATGGGCCACCGCATGGAACTCCCGATCCCGGTTCTTGCGAAGGTGGTCGGAGATGGCCTGAACCGTCAGGGAAAGGTTGGTGCCCGTGTCCCCATCGGGAACCGGAAACACGTTGATACGGTTCAACTCCCGTCGTTGCAGCTGTATGTATTCGCAGGCTGCAAGGAGCGAGCGGCGGAGCCGCGGGCCGTCGAGGTAAGCGATCCGCATGATCCCCGAAGATCTATGGGCACCGCGATTAATGCAACGAACGACGGCGGCCAGTCTCCCTAACATCTCTGGGCCCTTTGCAGGAGATGGAAGGGTGAACAGCAGAGGCGCGGAGGACAGATCTTCCCACATGCAGGTCCGTGCCTTCCCCAACCGGACCTCCCAACTCCTGTCCAGGGCCTCCTTCTATCACCGGTGTTTGCCCATCCAAGCACTCGTCGGTTGCCTTCCCCAATCGATGCATGGCAGGGTCCCAATTCTCCCTTTTGCCCATCCATCCATGGGAGCTTCCCAATCCTCCCGGTCGGGCCGGTTCTTTCGCCTCGGTTCCGCCCATCCGTGAATGCGAGTGTGCTGTCTTCCGCAGCCTCGGTCGGCGTTGGGCCTGTTTCTCCGGGCGGGGGCTTCGCTCCTTCGTTGGGCTGGCCCATGGGAGCCGGTGCCCCCAACGAAGCGGGGGAGGGGCCTGTCTTCTGGGGCCCCCGTCGGCGTTGGG
>JBDHGR010000202.1:0-7409 GCA_039589815.1 Gemmatimonadota bacterium
AGGCCAAAAAGAGTGCCAGGCTACGAGCCCCAGGATTCTCCCAGGAACGGGCCACCAGGACCAGAGCCAACACACAGGCCCCAATGGCTGTGAGGACGGTGAGGAGAACACTCCACGCGACCAGTTTGAGGCGCCCAGGTAGGGCCTCGGAGATGGCGAGGAACCGGGGGAGGAGGACCCCCAAATGACCAAGGGATGCCATGGTCAGAAGAGCAAGGAATAGCCGAAGAGCCAGACTCGTCATGTGGTTCGCTATGGTCGGGTTTCCAGTCGCCGTCAGTGGGCTCTTTGTCGGCCGTCTCGGTTGGGTGGTGCCCCCCAGTTTGCGTCATGGTTGGCTGATACAAAAAGCTCTCGGGATTTCGCGGCTGCGAGGAGATTACCCAGCCCAGTCAGCCACCAAGAGGCATAATGATGATGTGGGTAAGGTGGGGGCAAGGATGGGACGTGGTTGGATCGGAGATGGCCATCAAAGGGCGATGAAGGCGGTGAGCTTTGCGTCTCTGGCGTATGAGGGCTGGAGGTAGTATCAGACCACCGGTCCATGACTCTCCAGGGCGAGACCGCCAGCATCGCATTCTCAGCCTGGGGGTGTTTCCGCCTTGAACCCCTGGACTGAGTCGCCGTGGGTTGAGAAGGAGAAGAGGCGCGCAGGCTCCAAGACGGTAGTTGTCCAGCTTGTCTTTCCCACTCAAATCCCTTTACGGGATCTTGCCTACGATCCTCTCGAACTCCTCGGTGTCGAACGCCCTCATGGTAAGCGTGGTCACGTTCCCCTGAGCCCCAAGGCCAAGGGCAAAAGCCGTCGCTGCCTCGTCATCCTCAGCTTCGGAGATGGCGACGTAGTCGTAAGGGCCCAGTGTGCAGTAAATCGCCAGGAGCTTCCCACCCGTCGCCTCCCAAGCGGCGGTAGCTTGTCGGATTCGTTCTGGGGCGTCCTTGATGTTGCGGATGCCCTGGTCGGTGAGCTTGTACAGCGTGATGTATTTGGCCATCAGATCACTCCCTCTTCCTGCAATGGAGCCTGCGCGCCCCCAAAACTGTCCTCCCATTGACCAGGCTCTCCGGAGACAGAGGCCCGGGAGTTTTCTCATGAATACCTGGCCGCCTACTCCGTGCGCAGCGTATCCGAGAGGTTGACCCGAGTGGCCTTGAACGAAGGGACCACTGCGGCAACCTCCGCAACCACGGCAAGGAGTAGGGGGGCAAAGATCATGACTGCGGGATCGGTGGCACTGACCTCGTAGAGCTGTGTCGCCATCACTCTTCGAGCGATGATTGCACCCGCCACCCCAGCCACGATTCCCCACCCGGCAAAGGTGACGCCACGGGCCATTGATATCCAAAGGACTGAATTTGGTTCAGCACCCAACGCTGCTCGGATCGCCATTTCGGAGAGTCGCCGTTCCACACTCAGGGAGATCACACCGAAGATTCCCACTGCGGCGAGCACCACCGCTGAGAATCCGAAAGCAAGGAGGAGCAGGGTGGCCATCCGCTCGGTGGCGACGGAAGTATCTAAAAGCGCCTCCATGGTCGTCAACTCGACAGGGAGCGTGGGATCCATCTCCCTGAAGGCGGTCCTCATGTCAGCTGACACGGATGTCGTCTCCCGGCCCCGGACCCTGGCGACAACCATCATCCTGCGAAATGGAACTTGGTCATGTGCGAAGTAGACGCTAGGCTCCGGCTCAGTGGCGAGGGACTCGTACCGAACGTCCCGCACTATGCCAACGATCTCGTAGACCCCCTTCTCATAATACCCGATCGGATTGGTGGGATTGCTGAGTGTCGCCGTGCTTGACCAGATTATTCGCTGGCCCAGCGGTGGGTAGTCTCCGAGAACTCGGTCGAGGAAAGTCTCATTCACCACAGCCACGCCCTGGACTTCAATCCGGTCGTCCGGGGACAACAAGCGACCTTGCACCAGCTCGATCCCCATCGCGTCGAAGAACCCTGGGGTCACCTGTCGGTAGCGGGCACGTTCCGGCTCTTCCATTGACTCCAGGCCCTGGACCCTCACGGTTTGCATGAAGTCAAGTTGCTCACCCAGAGGAACCGAAGTGGTGGCTGCGGCGTGAACCACCCCCGGGATGTTCGCCACCCGGTCCACGTACTCCTCATACATTCGAGCAACTTCCCGATAATCGGGGTAATTGAGGGCCGGAAGGTTCGCGTCCATGACCAGAAGCGAATCGGTTCGGAAGCCTGGGTCCACAGACCGCAGTCGACCGTAGCTACGCACCAGCAAACTCGCCCCGATCACGAGCATCACGGCAAGGGCGGTTTGTCCCAGGACTAGTGAGTTGAAGATCCGGCTATCCCGAGTTCCACCCCTGGGGCCTCGGGTGCTTCCACCCATGAGGGTTTTCAGGTCGGTACCAAGGAGTTGGAGGGTGGGCAACAGCCCAAAGACCACGCCCGTAAACCCGGTCGCAGCAACCGTGAAGGCTAGCACCTGGCCGTCGATTGCGATCTCGGACATCCGGGGGAGGTCTGCAGGTCCCATAGTCTCCAAGACCCGCAGTGAAATCCAACTGATCCCCAGGCCGATGGCGGCTCCCAGCCCGGCGAGGACCAGGCTCTCCGTAAGTAGCTGACGGAAGAGACGCTGACGCTCGGCGCCCAGGGCCGCCCTCAAGGCGATCTCCCCCGATCGGGTGGCCCCCCGGACCAGAAGCAAGTTCATCACGTTGGCGCAAGCGATGAGGAGGAAGATGGCCGCAGCGCCAAAGAGGACAAAGAGCGTAGTGCTCGTGTCGCCAACGATGGTCTCTTTCAGATCCGTGAGGGTCATGACCCTCGCTTGAAACGAACTCGATTCTTCGGCGAACCGAGCTGAAAAAGCTTCGAGTTCAGCTCGGGCTTGAGCTGGGGTGACTCCTGGCGCCAACCTTCCAACAGCGTCCAGGTAGAGACCCGTCTGTTCAGGTGGAGGCCTGAAGGCGATCCACAGATCGGCCCCAACGGGATAGTCGAAATCGGGGGCAGCGACTCCGACGACGGTGAGGCCCGGGGGCACAGATCTACCGATGATCGAGGGGTCAGCCGCGAAGCCGTTCTGCCAGAGTCTATTGCTAAGGACCATGGCAGTGGGCTCGTACTCCGTGCCCGTGTCCATTTGAGGGTGTTCCTCGGGAACAAACCCTCTTCCCAGCGCCATGGATTTGCCGAAAACGTCAAAAAAGCCTTCGGTGACCACGTAGGCCATGGTCTTGAGGGGACGGCTTTCCATGTCCTGAACAGCCACCTCAAAACGGTACGCGCCCGCTGTCCACTCCAACGTCGTGCCATGCTCGTTGAGCCGGTTGATGGCAAACGGTGAAAGTTGACCCCCGGTTAGGCGACCATCGGTCATGGCCGTCCGGACCCTTACGAGCTCATGGGCTTCGGGGTATGGAAGGGGCGAGAGGACCACCGCGTTCAGGACGCTGAACACAGCCGTGGTGCCGCCAATGCCGAGGGCGAGAGTCAGGACCGCGAGGAGAGTGAACGACCGCTTCTTAGCGAGAGTGCGGGCGGCGAATCTCAAGTCCCGAAAAAGAGCATCCATCGGTACCTACATGCCTCGCTCCGGCCGGATTCAGCGAAAGGCAGACCTTCGCCGCAGTGGCCGGAGTATCCCACTATTTTGAGTGCAAAAAGAGACGGGGGAGGCCCTCCGTGAACCTCAGGATAAGCGGTGCTTACACGCTCCGCCAGTTGTCAGATGATTGGGTGATCCGGTGGTCGGTGGTTGATGGGATGGTTCCGGTAAGATTGGGCCGCCCATTCCAGCCCAGTCAGCCACCAGTCAACAGAATGTCGCGTGGGTATGGTGGGGGCAAGAACGACAGACCGACAGGACGGTCCGGCATCAATGCACGGTTAAGATAATCCAGGAGTCTGGCCTGCAGGCTCGCGGTCGACGCGATGGGTCTGCATTATATCACCTCCTGACTGATCAACCGGAACGCCTGAAGGAGATGAGAACGTGGTTGAAGAGATCGCTGCGCAGGAGCTGAACACCGATCGGTTCATCGGGGAGAAGGTCGAGGAGATTCGCGCATCCATTGGTGAAGGGATGGCGATCAACGCGCTGTCCGGAGGCGTGGACTCGTCCACTGTCACGCTGCTCGGGCACCGGGCCTTGGGGAAACAGCTGAAGACGGTCTTCATCGACACTGGACTCATGCGGGAGAACGAACCCGATCAAGTTGTCGGTGCCTTTCAGAAGCTCGGCGTCTCGGTGGAGATCGTCGATGCGCGGGCAGAGTTCTTCGCGGCGCTCAAGGGAGTCACCGACCCGGAAGCCAAACGAGAAGCTATCACCCAGACCTTCTACCGAGACGTGTTCGGACGCTTGGTCAGGGAGAGTGGAGCTAAGTCCCTTCTCCAGGGAACCATCCTCACCGATGTCGATGAAACCGTGGCGGGGATCAAACGGCAACACAATGTGTTTGCACAATTCGGGATTGATCCGCAGGAAGCTTTTGGCTACCACATCATTGAGCCGCTCATTCAGCTTCGCAAAGATGGCGTCAGAAGGGTGGGCAAGGCTCTCGGGCTTCCGGACGAGATCAGCGAGCGCATTCCGTTCCCAGGACCGGGGCTCTCGGCACGTGTGATAGGAGAAGCAACACCCGATCGGGTAGCGACTGTCCGAAAGGCAACTGCAGTTGTGGAGCGATTGCTGGGAGCGACGGGTGCATTCCAATACCTGGCAATCCTTCATGAAGACCGCGTGACCGGGATGCGCGACGGCGAGCGTAATTTCGGTCAGCAGATCGAGGTGCGGTGTTGGGACAGTGTGGATGCGCGGACTGCTACGCCAACTCGGCTCTCTTTCGATATCCTCGAGCAGCTCGGCCTCGAGATCATCCGCGAAGTGCCAGACATTGTCAGCGTCACGTACAGCCTGGCACCGAAGCCTCCGTCAACCATCGAGGCGATCTGACCTGACCCCCAACCTCCACATCATCACCTCTCCAGCAGGGCCTGGAAGCGGGGATGGGAGCCCCTGATATTTGCCTCGGCGAATTGGCCATTTCTGCGGGGACGACGCACCAGTTAAGCTGGATGCTCTTCCAAAGACTCTTCGGGGCGAGTCCACGCCTCTCGAAAAGCTTCTTCGGCCTCCTATGGGCGCCTCCCTCCAGGGCTGTGAGGTCCCACGCACACCGTCACTTCACTCAGGGAACGGCTTGATAGACAATGTTAAAGTGTGTCTCGGCCATTCGGTTCAACTCACTGAATCCTGCCTCGAGGAAGCAGTCTCGTGTGCGTTTCTCACCGGCCTGAGCTCCCAATACTAGGCCCGAGCCATTCTGGCTGATCGCGCACGGCGTGCAGAACATGGTTGATGCGGCGTAATACATTCGTCCGACTGGCGTCATGTTCTCCTGAATCGTGTCGCTGCCAAACGGCTCGACAAGGAATACTGATCCGTCGGCGGACAGTCGGTCGAGGGCGTGCTTGGCTACGCCGACCGGATCACCCATGTCGTGGTAGCAATCGAAGAAGGCAATCACATCATAAGTGCCTTCAAACTCCTTCGACGTGGCCACCTGGAAGTTCACGTTTCTTACGCCCACTTCCTTCGCGTTGGCCACGGCGCACTCGATGGAGGGCTCATCGTAATCGATGCCAGTAAATGTGGACTGGGGAAAGGAAACCGCCATTAGGGCCGTCGAGATACCGTGGCCGCAACCGACGTCACCAACCGTGCATCCTGCTTCCATTCGCTCTTTGATGCCGTCCAAGGCTGGGAGCCACTCCTGCAGCAGGTGGCTGCGGTAGGTGGGCCTGAAGTACTTAGCTGTCGCGCACGAGCAGCCCTCTGCATGGTCTCCCCAGGGGAACCCTTCTTCAGACGAAAAAGCCGCTGATATCTTATCGAGATCGGCGTAGATAACTGGCGTAAACTCGAATGCTGCCTGCAGGGAGAACGGGCTGTCCTCGTCGACGAAGACCGCGATCTGCTCTGGTGTCATACTGAATCTGCCGGTCTGGATATCAAACTCCACGTAGCCGGACGCAGCCTGCGAGCAAAGCCACTCCTGTATCATGCGCTCGTGTGTACCCGTCTTCCCCGCGAGTTCGCCAGCTGTTACAGGTCCCGACGATTCGGCCATAGCCCTATACAGCCCCAATCGGATGCCAATCGTCGTCAGTGCCGCGCCGAAGACAGGGCCTAGATCGTCAACCATCTTGCCCAGAAAGGGACCCATTCTCTCCATGTCAACTTCCTGCATGACCTGCCTCCTGACCCTGCGTTCTAACGCCGCGCGAACCGACTGGCACCATCAGGTGTGCGTACGGTGTGCCTTTCCACATGACATAGGGACCGCCGTTCTGCGGGTCCGTCGGATACGCTTCCAGCAAGGCGGCGGGCGCGAGAATCATGAGATGTGCGCCCTCTCTGATCCATTCGTTGTCCTCGGTCGGACCTTCTGCGTAGGGATCGATGTTGCTGGCTCCCCCGTCGCCAGCCAGCATGTACGAGATACCGAGCGACTCAGCCGCGTAATCCTTTTTGTTCTGCCACGCGTCGGCCCATTTCATCCACTCGGTGTCCATGCACATCGGTGCGGCGACGGTGAGCTGGGGCGGTGTCGGCAAGCAGGTATACCCGTTTGAACCCTCCCGCAGCACATTGCCCTCCCAGTCAACTACCGTCGCATTCTCTGCCATACCCGGCCAAGCTGCGCTCAGCGCGTCCTTCAGGAGATCATCTTTGTCCTGTGCGGACACTGCGAACGGGGAAAGCGCCAGTGCCACGATCAGACTGGCTAAGATGACCGGCAACCTACGGTACGATCTGTTCTCCATTTGAGTCTCCCTTTCTCTAGGTTTCCATTAGAACAACGACCCGCCTCCGACTGGGTGATGACCCTCACGGCGGGAATCAGAATCTGGGAACCAATGATCATTTTCAGTTTGATATTCGCAATCGTATCATCCGGAAAACAATTTCGCAAGAAAGGATGTTTCGGCGAGAAAAAGGTAAGGAGCGCCTGCCCGCTCCAGCTCATTCAGCCACCGAGAGGCATACCGATGATGTGGTTATTGTAGGGGCAAGGATTGGCGGCGGATCGGTATGGCCGCGGATGACCTGAATGATGAGCCGTGAATCGCTGGCGAGCTTAGTGTCTCCCGCGGATGAGGGATTGAGCCGGTATCAGACCACCGAGATCAGCCTCTCGCGGGCGAGACCGCCAGCATCGCATTCACAGAGTTGGACCGCTTCAGCCTAACCGTACGTCCGGCCAGCTACGCGCCCAGCCAACCCCACCTGATAAACAGCCCGAACATGTAGAGTTGAACTAAACCGCTACGCGGTGGGTGGTGGTGCTTTCCCGGGGGTTCTCTCTACAGGGTATGAACGGTAGGGCAGTCCCGCGGTAGGTCGGGGCCCTTGGCGGAGTACG
>JBDHGR010000203.1:0-8256 GCA_039589815.1 Gemmatimonadota bacterium
GTTTCCCTGGCGCCCTTCCTAGAGGTTCAGTGGAGTCCCAGCCATCGACGGGTTCACTTTGCTACGGTGATGGGGGAACCGCTTCGGCAGGGATGGGCGGAAGGGAGTAGGGGGGACTCAGGAGCATCTACCAGGGAAGCAGTCTGCGTGTGGATCTCACCAGTCAGGAGATCAGTCGAGGATCTACGCCGGAGAACGGCATCGGCGGGAGGACGTGGAACAGCGTCACCCTCCTTCGTGAGTTGGGTGCTGGGATCGATCCTCTTGGCCCGGAAAACCTGCTTTGCATATCGGTCGGGCCCCTGACTGGGACGGACTTCGCGGCCACCTGCCGCTTCATTGCCAGTGCGAAGAGCCCGTTGACAGGATTCCTGGGAGATTCAGGCGCTCGAGGCTTCTTTGCTCCGGAACTCCGGTGGGCCGGCGTTGATCAGATCGTGTTCTCCGGGGCCTCTGATCGTTGGAAGTACCTGTACATCGACAACGATCAGATCGAGCTCCGGGATGCCTCCCACCTGTTCGGAATGGATATCACCGAGACGACGGTTCAGCTCATTGACGAGCTCGGAGATCCGGACCTCCAGGTGGCGACCATTGGGCCGGCCGGCGAGAACCTGGTGAAGTACGCCATCATTTCCTGTAACCTGGCTCGGGCTTGCGGCCGCACGGGAATGGGCGCGGTCATGGGTTCAAAAAAGCTCAAAGCCATCGTAGTCCGGGGTACCAAGCCCACCCGGCCGGCCGATCCAGATCGCTTCAAGAAAGCCTGCTCCGATTTGATCTCCAACATCCAGGCCCATCGCCAGTTCCGGTCCCGACAGCGGTATGGAACCACCCGAATCATGGATGCCTTGGCGGATTACGGGGTCCTTCCGGCCTACCACTACCGGAGTGCCGTCTTCGAAGATCTGGACAAGGTCAGCTCCGAGGCCCTCCGCCGTGACCACGTCGTGAAGGGAAAAGCGTGCTACAACTGCAACGTCTATTGTTCACGCTACAACTACACCAGCTACAGCGAAGGAGAGGGGCCGGAATACGAGGCCCAGGCTGCGTTTACGGTGAAGGTCGGAGGCACCGATCTCGAGCTGGCGGTCCACGTGTCGAACATGGTGAACCGACTGGGCCTGGATTGCATCAGCACCGGCGAGGTCATCGCCTGGCTAATGGAGTGCCGGCACGAAGGAATCATCTCCGACGAAGACTGCGACGGGATCGATCTCTCGTGGGGCTCGAAGGAGGCGCTCCTGAAGCTTCCGGAGATGATCGCCTACCGGCGGGGCATCGGTGATCTCCTCTCCGAGGGGACCAAGCGGGTGGCGAAGAAGTTCGGGGCCGAGGCCCGGAACCTCACGGCGGAAGTCAAAGGTCTCGAGCTGTTCTCAGCTGACCCACGGGGCATCAAAGGCTACGGATTAATGAATGCAGTGAACTCCAGGGGTGGAGATCACTACCGGGGGGAGCCCATGATCGAGCTGACGGGAGACGAAGAGCTGGCGATGCGTAGGGTGGGGAACCGCCAGGCGGCCCATCGGCTCAGCGAAGAAGGGAAGGGAGCCCTCGTAAACTATGCGGAGCACATGGGCCTCCTATCCGACAGCCTGACAATCTGCAAGAACATCTCATGCTGCATGGACGTGGTGGACTTCGACCTTGCTGCGGAGGCCTACTCAGGGTTCCTCGGCCGGGAGATCACAAAACTCGAACTCTGGGAGTCATGCTCCCACGTAAGCCAAGTAGAAAGAGACTTCAACCTGCGGGAGGGTCTCAGGAGGGAGGATGATACTCTTCCCAAAAGGTTCGTTGAACACGCCATCCCGGACGGCCCAGCAGAGGGCACCACTATCAACATCGACCGACTTGTTGACGACTATTACGAGGTGAAGGGCTGGAAGGAATAGGTTCAAGGGTTTTCCCGACAGGAGAATTTGAAAGTGTCAAGCGAGGCACAGGGGACATCAGTGGCCATTCAGGGTGTGGCCGGGGCTTTCAGCCATGAAGCAGCGGAGAAACTTTTCGGGACCGGTTTCGAGTTGGTGCCGACCCGGACCTTCGACGAACTCATGGAGGCGGTTTCCACTGGTCGTGCCGACCGGGGAATCGTTCCCGTAGAGAACACCCTTGCGGGTTTTGTTCAAGGCAACCTCGATCGGATTCTGCAGAATTCCCTCCGGGTAGTGGCTGAAACCCGGGTCAGGATTCGCCTCTGTTTCCTGGCTCCTCCTGGCCGGCGTATGGAGGAGATTCGGACCGCCGCCTCCCATCCTGTGGCGCTGCAACAGTGCGTTGGGTTCTTCAGAAAGCATGCGGAAATCGAACCCAAAGCGGTCTACGATACGGCCGGGAGTGTCAAGGACCTGATGGGGGGTGAGGTATCATACGACGCAGCCATCGGATCTGCCCTGGCCGCAGTTCGCTACGGGGCGGAGACGCTCTTCTCGGGAATCGAGGACGACCATAGGAACCACACCCGCTTCTTCGCCGTGGCCAAGGAGTCTGAAGGATCGGTCCAGGCCTCGAAGACGAGTCTTGCCTTCGTCGTCGCCCATGAACCCGGGTCCCTCCACCGGGCATTGGGGGTGTTCGCCGAGAAGGGAGTGGACCTTACCAAGCTGGAGTCCCGTCCGATTCTGGGCCGTCCGTGGGAATACCGGTTCTACGCCGATGTCCGGGGCGACCCGGAGGGAGGAGTTGGGGAAAGCCTCGAGGAGCTCCGTGCCATAGCGGCCGAACTCCAGGTTCTGGGCAGCTACCCGGAGTGGAAAGAGGAGAAGTAGGCCCCGGCCATGGCCGGCCTACCGGACCGCGACCCTGGCGCGCTGGAAAACGCACCAGGCCCTGGGGAAAGCGTGGGGGACGCCCTCTCAGGTCCCGGAGAGTTCCTTTTCCAGGGCCGACAACACGGCTTCGCCCAACTCCGAAGTAGTGGATGAGCTTTCGCTACCCATGCCCAGGTCTGCGGTTCGTATTCCCCGGGCCAGAGCTGATGCCACGGCGGTCTCCAATGCCCGGGCCTCTCCTTCCATCTGTAGGCTGTAGCGGAGCAACATCGCGGTGCTGAGAAGAGCGCCTATCGGGTTCACGACGCCTTTCCCTGCTATATCCGGAGCAGAGCCGTGAACGGGTTCGTAAAGACCTACCCTTCCCTCACCCAGGGATGCTGATGGCAGCATTCCCAGGGATCCGGCCAGAACGGACGCCTCGTCGGAGAGGATATCCCCGAACATGTTCCCCGTAAGGACTACATCGAAGGAACCGGGTCGCCGGAGCACATGCATGGCAAAGGCGTCCACCAGGATGTGCTCCACCTCGACCCGTGGGTAGCCCGTTGCCACCTCGTCCACCACTCGCCGCCAAAGACGGCTGGACGCAAGCACATTGGCTTTGTCCACGGAAGTGAGCCTGCCCCGTCGTTGATCCGCGGCTTGAAAAGCCACATGGGCGATTCTCTCTACTTCGGATACCGAATACAAAAGCGTATCGTGGGCCTCGGCCCCCCCGTTCTGCTCCTTCCGGGGCCCAAAGTAGATACCTCCGGTCAGTTCCCTCACGAAGAGGATGTCCACATCCCGCAGGATCTCCGGGCGAAAAGGGGTTAACTCGGCCGTTTCCGGAAGCAGGCGGACGGGCCGGAGGTTGGCGAAGAGGCCGAACCTCTTTCGGAGCTTCAGGAGGGCCTGCTCAGGGCGGACCTCCTTGCCGTCGTAAACGGGATCCCCAACGGCTCCAAGAAGGATGGCGTCCGCGGCCTCGCATGCTGCCACGGTCTCGGGGGGAAGGGGGATCCCGGTGCGGAGGATGGCAGCACCCCCGATAAGGCCTTCGGAGAGGTCGAATCGATGCCCCCCGAGTTCCCCGACCTTTTCCAGGATGCGGCGGCTTTCGGTCAGCACTTCCGGGCCGACCCCATCTCCGGGGAGGAGAAGAATCCGGGCGTTCATTCCGTCTCCCCTTCCTCTACCGTCGGGGGGGCGAAGACCCTGGCCGGCCAGCGAGCCTCGTGCTCCTCGATGGCGGGAAGCTGTTCCAGGAGGTGGCCCAGGGTGTCGATCCCGTTCAGCATGCAGTATCGGGCGAAGGCATCCACTTCAAAGGCTTCGGTGGTTCCGTCTGGGAAAGTGGTCTCCTGGGCGGCCAGGTCCACCGATACCACGGCTCCCGGGTCCGCCCGGACCTGGGAGAGGAGGGCTTCGTAGCGGCTCGGGGTCAGGGAAACGGTGAGGAGACCGTTCCTATGAGCGTTTCCCCTGAAGATGTCGGCAAAGCCCAGGCCCAGGATGACCTCGAAACCCCAGGCCTGCAGAGCCCAGGGTGCGTGCTCACGGGAGCTCCCGCAGCCGAAGTTATCCCCCACCAGGAGAACGTTCGCTCCCTCGTGTTCGGGTTGATGAAGTACGAAGCCCGGGTCCGGTGACCCGTCCTTCCGGAAGCGCCATCCGTGGAAGAGGCCTTGGGCCAAACCTCGTCGGTCCACGACCTTGAGGAACGACGCAGGGATGATCTGATCGGTATCCACGTTGTCCACAGGAAGAGGAACCGGTTTTCCCGTCACGATGGAAAAGGGTCTCATGGGGAGACCTCCCGTGGGTCCGTGACGAACCCGGTGATCGCCGTCGCAGCGGCGGTGAGAGGACTGCCCAAGAAGGTCCGGCTGCCGGGGCCCTGACGGCCCTCGAAATTCCGGTTCGAAGTGCTGAGGGCGTACTCTCCCGGTTTCAGCTTATCGGTGTTCATGGCCAGGCACATGGAACAGCCCGGGTTTCGCCACTCGGCTCCAGCGGCCGTGAATACTCCTGCCAGCCCTTCCTCCTCGGCCTCTCGTTTCACCCGTTGAGAGCCAGGCACCACGAGCATGCGAACCCCGGAAGCCACCCTCTTCCCCTCCATGAGGGCTGCGGCAGCCCTTAAATCGGAAATCCTGGAGTTGGTGCAGCTCCCCAGGAACACTGTCTGGACCTTCTGGTCCTGAAGGCGGGAGCCGGAGGTCAGTCCCATATAACCAAGGGCCTTTGCCAATCCAGCTCGCTCGGATCGTGGAAGCGCCTCCGGGTCAGGGATCCTGCCGGTGACGGGAATGGCCATGCCCGGATTCGTTCCATAAGTCACCATGGGTTCCAGGACCCCAGCATCCAGAGTCACGGTCCTGTCGTAGGATGCACCGGGGTCCGATGGGAGGGTTCGCCAATCGGCCACGAGCTCGGACCACTCCTGCCCCGTAGGCGCGTAGGGACGGTGCTTCAGGTAGGAGAAGGTGGTCTCGTCGGGGGCGATCATCCCTGCCCGTGAACCAGCCTCGATGGACATGTTGCAGACGGTCATTCGGCCCTCCATGTCCAAGGCCCGGATGGCCGAGCCAGTGTACTCGATCACGTGGCCCGTGCCCCCGTCCACCCCAATCGTTGCGATGATACTCAGGATCAGGTCCTTGGCCGTGAGGCCCGGGCCCAGGTCCCCTTTCACCCTGACCTCCAGAGTCCGGGGCCGGTGCATCAGGAGTGCCTGGGTGGCGAGTACGTGGCCCACCTCCGTGGTTCCGATGCCGAAAGCCAGGGCGCCGAATGCTCCATGGGTACTGGTGTGACTGTCTCCGCACACGACCGTCATCCCCGGTTGGGTGAGACCCAACTCCGGGCCCATGACGTGGACGATGCCGTTATCTCGACTGCCGAGAGAGTGGAGCTGTATCCCGTGACGCGCGCAGTTCGATTGGAGCCTATCCAACTGCCCGGCCCCCTGCGGATCCAGAACCTTCAACTCCCTCATGGAGATCGCTGGGTCCGTGGGCGTGGAGTGGTCCATGGTGGCCACCGTTTGGGACGGGCGCCGTACCGCCAGGCCCCGGTCTTCCAACTCGGTAAAAGCCTGGGGTGAGGTGACCTCATGGATCAGGTGGAGGTCGATGTAGAGGGTCGATGGAAGGCCTTCTGTGGTCCCCTTCTCCACGAGATGACGGTCCCAGACTTTTTCGAATAGAGTCCTCGGCCGGGTCATCACGCCTTCCTCTCAGCAGGTCCCGGCCGCCCGGAAACATCCCCGGTTGGTTCCCCAACGGCGGCGATGGAAGTCTCCGAAGCCAGAAGGCGATTCAGGGCTCCCAGGTATGCCTGGGCACTGGCAGTGATGATATCCGTGTCCGCCCCGTACCCTCCGAACACGGGTCCGTCGTCCGCACCCGTCGCCTTGACCCGGACCGTGACCTCCCCCAAGGCGTCGATGCCAGCCGTGACGCTATGGACATCGTATTCGATGAGGGTGGTTTCGCGTCCCACCAACTGATCGATGGCCCGAAACGTGGCGTCTACAGGCCCGGTACCGATAGCCGCGGCGGTTTCGACTCCGCTGGGGCATTCCAGCCTTACGGTGGCCGTGGACATTCCGGGCTGTCCACACGCCACCTGGAGGTCCTTGAGATTGTGAACAGCGTCCGGATCGGTGATCTGTTGCCGGGCCAGGACGGAGAGGTCCGCATCGGTGACGGTCTTCTTCAGATCCGCCAGCTCCTTGAATCGGTGGAAGGCATCGGTGACTTCCTCATCGGCCAGGTTGAAGCCCAACTCTTCCATCCGGACCCGGAAAGCGTGACGGCCACTGTGTTTCCCGAGTACCAGGCGACTTCTGGGGAGGCCTACGGTTTCCGGCCTCATGATTTCGTAGGTCCTCTGGTCCTTCAGGATGCCATCCTGGTGAATCCCGGCTTCGTGGGCGAAAGCGTTTGGCCCTACGATCGCCTTGTTGGGTGGGACCTGAATACCGGTGAAGTTGGAGACGATCCGGCTTGTCTGGACCAGTTTGGTTTTCTCAATGCCGGTATAGAGGCCGAAACTCTCGCCCCGCGTGTAGAGGGCCATTACCACTTCTTCCAGGCTGGCGTTGCCGGCCCTCTCGCCGATTCCGTTCATGGTGACCTCGGCCTGGCGAGCTCCAGCCTTCAGACCCGCGATGGTGTTGGCGGTGGCGAAGCCCAGGTCGTCGTGACAGTGGACCGACCAGATCACATCGTCCCCACCCGGAGTCTCCGTCCTGAGGTAATGGATGAGATCGCCGTATTCCGCAGGCATGGCATAGCCCACCGTGTCCGGGATGTTGAGGGTGGTGGCCCCGGATTCGATGGCGGCTGCCAGAACCTCCACCAGGAACGTCGGATCGGACCGGGTCCCATCTTCGGGGCTGAATTCCACGTCCTCGCAATAACCTCGGGCATGGGCCACCATGGCCCCAACCTTTTCCAGGACCTGGGTTCGACTCATGCCCAGCTTCCGTTCCATATGGAGCTCGGAAGTGGCGAGGAAGGTATGGATGCGGGGCTTCTCAGCATTCTTCACCCCGTCCCAGGCTTTGTCGATGTCCCCTTCCGTCGCCCGGGCGAGGCCGGCCACGATGGGTCCGTCTTCACCCCCGAAAAGCGGCCAGTTGCCGGGCCACTTTCACCTTTTCGCGAACGGTGAGGCTGGCTCCAGGGGACTGTTCTCCGTCCCTGAGGGTCGTGTCGAAGATCCGTACGGGCTCGTAGGGCTTGTTTCCTGAGCTGTCAAAACCGTCCACGGTGGTTCTCCCAAAGTGATGTTCGGCATCCTGGTAATCGAAAGAAAAACGCCCCCGGTCATTTGGAACCGGGGGCGTCGTCTCGGCGGCTATCTGTTTTGCGCTCGCCTACGTCGCCCCCTGCGTAAGAAGGAGGAGAAGGAGGCTAAGGAGGAGAACGGCCATCGGACCCAGCTGGGCCCGGGAACCTTCAGCCGTTGGAAGGCTGCCCGTCAGGGTTCTCTCAGTGCGCAAAGTCATAAGTTCCAGAGGCTACAAGCGGCGGATTGGCAAGTCAACCCTTTGGGCCGGCTCCTCTCGCTACCGCACGCTCACCGTTGTGGAGACCGTTCCTCCTTTCACCGAGGAATAGGTCACGTCAAGGGTTCCGGATCCACGAACCAGGTATTCGATGGTTCTGGTCGTTCGCCCGGGATGGCCGCTCCGAATCATGATCCGACTCAAGTCCTTCTGGTCGATAATCTGAGTCTTGCCGGGCCTGTTCGGGTCCACGACCCAACCCGCCGCCACGATTTCGACATTTCCCTCGGCCGTGAGCAGGTCTGGCCGCACGGCCTTGGTGGCCATGGCCCGATCCATGATGGTGGGGACGAGGCGTTCGTTCTCAAAGCTCACGCGGACCTTGAACAACCCTCCGCCCATACTCTCCACCTGAGCGTCACCCATCCGCATCATCGGTAGTTGATCGGCATGGAAGAGGGTGAAGGCCATGTTGCG
>JBDHGR010000204.1:0-7364 GCA_039589815.1 Gemmatimonadota bacterium
ACCGGCCAGGAGGCCTGAGGGCCACCGCCCGACACGGGGTTTGGACGGCATCAGAAGCCTCCTATTCCCAAGGGGAAAAACGACGGGGGGCCGGGATGGTCCCGGCCCCCCGTACCGCGCCTATCTCATCGATTGATGTTCGGGTTGTTGGCGTACTCAATCTCGGGGAGAGGGAAGCAGATCTGGTCGCTGAAAAACCCGCCGTGGTAGGCTGGCGAACCTGGAGCCGGATAGAGCTCGAGATTAAACCTCTCGAGATCCTGCATGTGCTGGCCTTCCAGGAAGAGCTCTGCGCTCCGCTCGTAGATCAACTGCTCACGGATTTCAGCGGCATTGTTACTGATGAACTCGGGCAGTCCCACGCGGTCGTGAAGATCGTTGATGATGTCGACTACGGTTTGAAGCTGGCCGGCTTCCAGCGCCGCTTCAGCCATGATGAGCTGAGCTTCCTCCCACGAGGCCACCTGGACAGGGCTATCCATGCTTGAGTATTTCGTGGTCGCCCACATCTCAATGTCCGTGGACGGCCCCAGGATACCGGTGTCGTATACGCCCAACCGCGGATCCGGCTGGCCCTGGAAGGTCATGTTTCGATAAGGCACGTCCACGGTTGCCATGAGCTCTCTCTCCATGAGGACATAGAGCTTGTTCTCGGTGCTTGCATCCGCGTTGGAGTAGTTGAAATCGTAGGAGAACCCCTCCGGAACCTGGTTGGCTTCGGTAGAGGCCTCACTGTATAGGCCGAGGTTCAAAAGTGTTCTGGCCAGTCCCACCCGGGCCAGGTTCTGGATGTCGCTGTCTCCCACCTGACCCGCGGCAGCGATGGCCCGGCCAAAACGATTCCGGGCTTCGCTGAAGAGATCGTCGGGGAACATTTCGGGGCCCAGGTCGATGGCGGCGGAACACATGGCCTCGCCGAGGAAGGTAAGGCTGTAGCCGGCGAAGGCTGCGGCCGTGGCGGTAAGTTCGGTGTTGTTCGGGACCTGGTCTCCCCAACTCTCCAGGCGCCGGAGAGCGTCGTCGGCCATGAACCGTGCCGTAGACAGCGGCTCGTATACGTTGGGGGCGACGCCCGCACAGTCCCCGCCAGCATACATGGAGGTCCATCCGAAGGGTTCAAAGGCCCGGTTGTCGTACCAAGGCCAGGAGCCACCACCCAGATCGGCCCCCACACCCCACTCCATTCCCACGTAGGCACCGGCGCCGATGAAATGAACCAGCGCGCACCGGAAGTCGTTGACAGCACTATTCACCAACAGATCCGCGTTTGCGGGGTGGTCGAGGTCCTGTGCCGCGACAACGGCTGGCGCTTCGACGGAGATCAGGTCATCCAGCGTGTCGCACGATGAAAGGCCCAGGCCGAGTACCAGGAAAAACAACCCTGCGAGTCGGCCTGCCGATTTGAGCGGTAGCATGGCTGCTGCTCCTGGCTGCGAGATTATCCGTTCGGTCTTCATGAGTCGGTTTCCTTCCCGTTCGCTTGACATGAGCCGCTACCAGGTGAAGTGAACGGAGAGCATGAACTGCCTCAACGGCGGAATAATGACCTGGTCGTTGGGCTCTGATATCGAGGATGTGAGGTCCATGGTCTCGGGATCTAGACCGGGATAATCCGTGAACGTGGCGAGGTTTCGTGCTCCGAGGGAAATGGTCCCAGAGGCAGCGCCCAACCGCTGGGCCCAGGCTTCGGGAACGGGGTATTCCACAGACACTTCCCTGAGGCGGGCGAAGTCCGATCTCACACCGGTCGTCCACTGGAAGTCATACCATCCACCATTCTGGGCCGCGGCCGCGTCGATGACGGGGAAGCGCTCTGGGTAGTAATTGATCTCGCAGCTCAGCTGCCAGGCGCATCGGTTCCAGCGGTCGGTAATGTACTTGGCCTGCCCCCTCTGGAAATCCAGCATCCCACTGATCTTGATGCGGTCGAAGAGGGTCACGGTGGTGTTGACCGATCCCTCCAGCGTTGCGCCCGGTTGTCCGGTGTAGAGATACGGGGCGTCGTCGCAGGACACCGTTCCACCCTCGCCGTCCTTGCACATCAGGTTGTACGCGATGTTATCGGCGTCCATCTCGGCGCTGACCAGTATCGGAGCAAAAAATGAGGAGACCGGGTAACCTTCCTGGTGCCGGGTGGTCCACCCGGTGTAGAGGTACCCATCGATCCCAAGCTTGGTGATCTCGTTGTCGTTGGTGGAAAAGGCGACTCCCAGGTCCCAGTCGAAGTCCGGGCGATCCAGAACCAGCGCATTGATGCCTACTTCGAATCCGGAGTTCGTCACCTCACCTACGTTCACGAACTGGTTTCCGGCGAATCCGGTAGAGGGAGCCACGTTTCGAGAGAGGATCGCGTCGGTGGTCGTCTGGTCGTAGTAGGTGAAATCCACGCCGACTCTGTCGTTGAGGAGGGCCAGGTCGAATCCCACCTCAATCTCCTTGCCCCTTTCGGGGCCCAGTTCCGCGTTACCGGATGCCGAAGGAGTGATTGTGGGCTTCCCAGCTGGATGGGCGCGGGCCTCGTAGGTGCGAAGTGCGGCGAAGGCGTCGGGTTGTTGGCCCGACTCGCCGTAGGCGGCACGAAGACGGAACGCGTTCGCCCAATCGAAGTTCCAGAAGGATTCCTCGCTCAGCACCCAGGACCCGCTGACCTTCGGATAGTAGACCAGGTCGAAATCCTCACCGAAGGCACTATTGTCATCGGCCCGGATGGCGACGGTCAGGAAGAGGCGGTCCTGCCAGCCGAACTGTTCCTGGAGGAAGACACCCACGGTGTTGTTCTCCAGGAAATCGTCGCGTCCACGCTGATACGTCCCGGCCCCGGCAATGACTCCCACGCCAGTGGCTGGAAACCCTTCACCCTCGGCTTCGGTGAACCGAATGTTCCTCTGGTTGACTTGAAACCCTCCCGAGGTGTTGCTGGTAAGGTCCTGCGAGACTCTTAGGGATGCTGTGGCGGTGTACTCCAAGGTCTTATAAAGGACGTCCTCCCTATCCACTGTTTTGCTTCCCCCGGCTTCTCGCGGAGAGAAGAACTGAGAGTCGAACTCTCCCAACCTCGGCGTGTAGCGGGAGACCACCTGGTCGGTGAAATCCATACCACCCGTGAGACGTTGCGTGAGCCAATCGGTGGTGTTGTGCTCCACCGAGATTCCGAGGGTTGCCCGATTCACATTGTGGTTGTTCTGGTAGGCCTCGATGAGTGTCTCAGGGGGAGCGAAGTAAAACCCACGGTTTTCCGTGTGCAACGAGCTGGGGGTGCCCCACAAGACCCCCGCCATGATTCCGTTGAACCCGTCAGGGAACCGGGCTCGGTTGATCACCAACCCAGTGCTCGTCGAGATACGGAGTTTGGAACTGGGCGCGATGTTCAGGTTGAACTGGGCGTTGTATTTGTCGCTCGTGTTCTCATCGGTGACACCATCATTGAGGGTCGCGCTTCCCGAGAGGTAGTATTGGATAGCATCCGTCCCGCCCCTGACGCTGAGGTTGTAAAACTGCTCCCGAGCCGTGGAGAAGATCGGGGTCCCCCTGGCTTCCTCGGCCCTAATCGGATTGTGTTGGATGATCTCCCCTGAAGGACCCTCCCCGTAGAAATCTCCAATGCGATCTGCAGCATCGTGGAAGTAGCCCGCTCCCTGCCGCATCGTGGCGCTCCAGACTGCGGGACCGGCTGAACCTTTCTTTGTAATGATTTGAATGACGCCGTTGGAGGCTTCCGTTCCGTACAGGGTTGCAGCCGCGGGTCCTTTGATGATCTCGATACTCTCGATGTTGGCGGGATCGATATCATCCAACCGGGAAAATGCGGGATCGGCGAAGTTCCCAAAGAGCCGATTATTCACCCGGACCCCATCAACGACGAGGAGGGGAGCGTCGCTCCGGTCCTGCATGCTTGAGCGCCCTCGGATTCGGATCTCCCGGGTGGAGCCGGCCACACCGGACCCCTGCGTCACCACCACACCTGTCGCACGGCCTTTCAAGAGATCGCCCAGGTTCTCGACCGGGGCGGTCAAAGTGGCGCTGGCGTCGATCGAAGAAACCGCGTTCCCCAGGACACGCCTTCTGGTGTCCCCAGCAGTTCCAGTCACGACCAGTTCGTCCAACATGACCACAGCTTGGCCCAGGGAGATTCGCAGGTTGGTTACACCGACAGTGGCCTGCACCGTGGTGGTCCCATAGCCCAGCAAAACGACCTGAACCGTAACTTCTGTTCCGGAGATCCCTTCGATGAGGAATCGTCCGGCATCGTTTGTCAGGCCGCCAAGGTTCGTTCCGACAATGGCCACCTGGGCCCCTGACAAGGGCTCGAGGGTGCCGGCAGCCACCACCACCCCGCCAACCACACCCTGCTGTGCAGACAACCCGAACGGTCCAAAGAGCCCCCCCGGCCAGGCAAGGGCTGAGAGAAGAAGGAAGAGGGTCAAACGACACGAACGGACAGTACTCATGATCACCTCCGTTGGTTTGCCTCACCTGACCAGGGCGAGGTTTGATTGTTCTCCTACCTGAACTGCGGCCGATGGCAGAAACCTAGGCAGCGGACGGGGAATTCGCGAACCAGTTTGTGTATATATGCGTTTTAAGTTTTTAAGGGTTACCAAAATGGAGAAGCTGGTCCCGGTGGGGAGCCCTAGGCTGCGGAAATGCGGTGGGTCGGGTACAATCCCACAACCCCAAGGTGGAAGTCTTCAGGCCGAATCCGGCGGGGTCCGGGAGGAAAGGCGGCTAGCTGAGGAGAGCAGGCTTGCGCCAGGTATGCGATCAGACCATGATGATCCTGCACCCTCCGGATTGAGGGCAGTGGCGGCCGCTCTATCCATAACTTCTTCTACACCAGCGTCTTAGCCCATGGGTGTCTCCGCGACAGCCGCTTAATCACTCCGATCAGGGGGGGAGAAGAAGCGTATGCCTGTTTCCAGCGTTCAGACCCAGCCACCAAAGAGAGGGTGGCGCGACCATATCGCCGCACTTGTGCTCGGGCTCATCGTCGCCGGCGCTGTGTCGGGACTCGCCATCTGGTGGATTCCGTTCTCGGTGGCCAATCAATGGAACGTGATCGTGCACACCGTGGTCGGGCTGATCCTGGTTCCGCCCGCGATCTGGTACGTGGTTTCGCACTGGCGGGCGTACGCCGGGGAACCTCTTTCCCACGTCAAGCTCACGGGCTATTTCGCCCTCGCGGCGATCCTACTCCTCGTCGTGAGCGGGATGGTACTTACCGTCCAGGCGGGGTTCGGTGGGCGGATCAGCTACGCCTGGGACGTCGTCCACATCGTAGCGACCTTCGGGTGCCTGGCTGCGATCGCCCCCCACCTCATCCCGCTGGTCGTCCGCAGCGTGCGCGGAAAAAGCGACCAAGCGGATGACCTGCGGGCCGGCCAGGGCGCATACTTCCGTCGGGCGACGTTCTGGATAGTCGGGAGCTTCGTCCCCCTCGCAATTCTCGTGGCCATGTACGACGAGCCGGATCTCGACAACCGGCTCCCCGAGGACTACAGCTTCCTGTACGGGGAGGACCGGCCCTTCGCCCCCAGCCTGGCCCGCACCGCCACCAATCAGGCCTACGACCCCCGCTCCATGTCGGGATCCCGGTCCTGTGGCACGGCCGGTTGTCACGAGCAGATCCTCGAGGAGTGGCAGGTCAGCGCTCACCGCTACTCGGCGCTGGACCCCGGCTTCAGGACGATCCAGGCGACGATGGGTGAGCAAAACGGCCCGGAGTCCACCCGGTATTGTGCAGGCTGCCACGACCCGATTTCCCTCTTTGCCGGCACCAAGAACCTCTACGTGGACGAGTTGACGAGCCAGCACGGGTTGGACGAGGGCGTTTCGTGCATCACCTGCCACTCGATCCAGGAAACCGACGTACAGGGAAATGCCAACTATGTGATCGAACAGCCCGTGAGGTACCTTTACGAGCTAAAGCCCGAGGGCCCGGGTCGCCTCGTGCGGGATTTCCTCATCCGGGCCTACCCCGACCAACACAAGGAATCCTTCTCGAAGCGGCTCTTCAAGAGCCCGGAGTACTGTGCAGCCTGCCATAAACAGTTTGTCGACGAGGAGATCAACCAGGTGGGATGGGTCCAGCTCCAGAATCAGTTCGACAACTGGAAGAACAGCCGCTGGAACGAGCCGGGTGACCCCGAGAAGACCATCGAATGCCGAGAGTGCCACATGCCGCTCACAGTGTCTCGAGACCCGGCGAGGGGTGACGAGGAGGACTACAACCGTACCGCCAACGACGGGCGGCACCGGAGCCACCGGTTCTTGGGCGCGAATCAGGCGGTGCCGGTGTGGCTCGACCTCCCTGGCGCAGACGAGCACGTGGAGCTGACGCGGAAGTGGCTCAGAGGAGAGATCGAGGTTCCGGAAATCGCCCACAAATGGCGCGAGGGGCCGGCGATCCCCATCGAGATCGAGACACAGGAGCGGGTCGCAACGGGCGAAGAGGTAACGATTCGTACACACCTGACCAACAACAAGGCCGGGCACGAATTCCCCACTGGGCCCCTGGACATCATCCAGGCATGGGTTGAGATCACCGTCACCGACCAGAATGGTGGGGTCGTCTTCGAGTCCGGCCACCGGGACGAGGAGCACTTCATCGAGCCCGGGTCTTTCATTTACAAAGTCGAGCCGGTCGACCGCTACGGAAACCTCGTGGACCGGCACAACCTCTGGGAGATGGTGGGCGTACGCTTCCGCCGCTCGCTCTTCCCGGGGTTTAGCGATCAGGCGGAGTTCTCCTTCCTCTGTCCTGCGTCGGTCCTCGAACCCCCCGAAGATGCCGGAAGCCGCCTGGGCGATGAGGCCGTCCAGATCAGGGTGGCCGAAGGTGGAAGGGTGGAGCGCCTCGATGTCACCGCCAGGCTGCTCTACCGGAAGTTCGACCAGTTCCTGTTGAACTTCCTGGCTGGGGGACCGTCGGAGCTCATCTCCCCGGTTACGGTGATGTCCGAGGACCATGCCACCATCGAGGTGATGACGACCGGCGGCCGGTGAAGAGGCCCGCTCCCAGCTCGACCCGGGTACGCAAGCTGCGGCGGACGACACTCGGCGGAGTGCTGTTCGTCGGGGCCGCCTGCCTTCTCGCCTGGTGGATGTCGAGGCCACCGGAGCGGTATATCCCGGGAGAGGAACTAGAGGGCCTCACCTCTGCTCTCGCCCGGGGCCTTCCGGACGACACACCAGAGTTGCGCCTCACGGACGTGACGGCTGAGGCCGGGATCACCTTTCGCCACTTCAGCGGACGTCGGTCGTCGCAGCTTCCAGAGGATATGGGCTCGGGCGTGGCATGGGCCGACTTCGACCGTGACGGCTGGCCTGATCTCTACCTCGTGAATGAGAGCGGACCGCTTACGGCC
>JBDHGR010000204.1:7392-8080 GCA_039589815.1 Gemmatimonadota bacterium
CGGGGCGACGGGACCTTCGAGGAGGTGGCCGAACGGGCTGGGGTGGATTTCCGTGGCATGGGGATGGGCGCTGCGTGGGGCGACCCGAACAACGACGGGTGGCCCGATCTGATCGTCACCGCCTACGGTGAGCCACGGTTCTACCTGAACCTGGGCGACGGCACCTTCGAAGACCGGACCGGAGCAGCCGGTTTCGGCTCCTTCGAAGGCTTCTGGACCGGTGCGGTGTGGGGGGACTACGACCTGGACGGCCTCCTCGATTTGTATGTGACCGGCTACGTGCAGTACGACTCCGCCAAGGCCGGCCGGACGACCTCCCAGTACGACACCCATGTGCCGTCGAGCCTGAATCCGTCGTCCTTCCCTCCGGAGCGAAATCTGCTGTTCCACAACCTCGGGAACGCCCGCTTCGCAGAAGTCGGCGCAGCCGCCGGCGTGGACGACCCCCAGGGACGGGGCCTGTCCGCCACCTGGGTGGACTTCGACGAGGATGGTTGGCCCGACCTCTACGTAGCCAACGACGTTTCGGACAATGCTCTCCTGCGCAACCGTGGCGACGGAACGTTTTCCAACGAGAGCCACTCGTCTCTCGTGGCCGACTACCGAGGAGCGATGGGCATCGCCGTGGGCGACTGGGATGGAGACGCCGACCTGGATCTGTTCATCACGCACTGGGTTGCCCAGGAGA